>CAIPVK010000148.1 GCA_903868455.1 uncultured Opitutia bacterium | reverse complement strand
TCCTCGGCAACTGGGGCGTCAGGCGCACCGCCGACGTGGGGAACATCGTCTTCAACCTGATCGACTCCGGCCTCTTCGGGAAGTCGGACGACGACCGGCCCGAGGACTTCGCGGGCGTCTACGATTTCAAGGAGGTCTTCCAGCGCCCCTTCGAGCCGGCCAAGCCCGTCAACTGAGCGGCGCCCGGCTCAGCCGCGCGCCAGGCGTCCGATGGCCAGGACCAGGAGCAGGCCGCCGCCGAGCGCGATGCGGTACCAGGCGAAGATGGCGAAGCCCCGCCGCTGGAGGTGCCTCACCAGCCAGCCCGCGGTGAGGTAGGCGACAACGAAGGCCGTCGCCAGGCCGAGCAGGGCCGGTCCCGCCGGGTAGATCGCGACCAGCGCGGGACCGAGCTTCCACGCCTTGTAGAGGGAGGCGGCGGTGAGGGTGAGGAAGCCGAGCAGGAAGGAGAACTCGGCCGCCGCCGCGTGCGAGAGACCGGCGGCCCGGCCGCCGACGAGGGTGGCGAGCGAGCGGCTCGTGCCCGGCACGAGCGAGAGGCACTGGAAGCACCCGATCCTCAGCGCCTGGGGCAGGGTGAGCGTGTCCAGCTCGTCGTGGGCGGGAGGCGCCTCGCGCGGCCAGGCCTTGTCGGCCCAGAGCATGCCCAGCCCGCCCGCCAGCAGCGCCGCGGCCACGACCTCGACGGAGAACAGGTGCGTCTCGATGAGGTCCTTCAAGGCGAGCCCGAGGCCGGCCGCCGGGACGAAGGCGACGAGCACGGCGATCGCCAGCCGCGGGTTGGGGTCGCGGAAGCGGCGCCAAAAGGCCGCGACCACGGCGAGGATGGCCCCGACCTGGATGATCACGAGGTAGTCGTCGGCGGCGCGCTTGAGCGTGACGGCACGGCCCGAGCGGTCGACGACGCCCGCCACCTCGACCTCGCGGGAATCCTCCACCCCGAGGAGCGCGTTGGAGAGGATGAGGTGTCCGGTCGAGGAGACGGGGAGGAACTCGGTCGCGCCCTCCACCACCCCGGTGACCGCGGCGCGGGCCGGCGTGAAGGCGTCGCGGACCTCGGCCGGCTCGCGCGTCTCCCCCGCCGCGCCGGAGAGCGACGGCAGGACGAGGAGCGCGGCGAGCAGGGCGTGTCGCATCCCAGCGGGATAACCGCGCCCGGCGGGGCAGGGAAGGGGAAAGGCTTAGGGCTTTGACCTTTGCCCCCGTCCCCCTTTGCTGGTGCCGCCGTGGTCTCCCCCCTCATCGCCTCCGACGCCCCCCGATTCCGCCTGCCAGACGCGCGCGGCAGGTTCGGCGCCTACGGCGGGATGTTCGTGCCCGAGACCCTCATGACGCCGCTCCTCGAGCTCTCGCGGGCCTACGACGAGGCCCGGGCCGACGCGGCGTTCCGCGACGAGTACGGCCGCCTCCTGCGCATCTACGCCGGCCGCCCCACCGGGCTCTACCTGGCCGAGACCCTCACCCGCCACCTCGGCGGCGCCAAGGTCTACCTCAAGCGCGAGGACCTGCTCCACACCGGCGCGCACAAGATCAACAACGTCATCGGCCAGGCCCTGCTCGCCCGCCGCATGGGCAAGACCCGCATCATCGCCGAGACCGGCGCCGGCCAGCACGGCACCGCCACCGCCGCCGTCTGCGCGCGTTTCGGCCTCAAGGCCGTCATCTACATGGGCGAGGCCGACATGGAGCGCCAGGCCCTCAACGTCTACCGCATGCGCCTGATGGGCGCCGAGGTGCGCGGCGTCGGCGCCGGCCAGCGCACGCTCAAGGAGGCCGTCAACGAGGCCATGCGCGACTGGGTGACGAACGTCGCCGACACCCACTACATCCTCGGCACCGCCTACGGCTCCCACCCCTACCCGCGCATGGTGCGCGATTTCCACCGCGTCATCTCGATGGAGTCGCGCGCCCAGATGCTCGAGGCCGAGGGGCGCCTGCCCGACGAGGTCGTCGCCTGCGTCGGCGGCGGCTCCAACGCCATCGGCAGCTTCTTCGAGTACCTCGACGACCCCGCCGTCGCCCTCACCGGCGTCGAGGCGGGAGGGCGCGGCATCCGACGCGGCGAGCACGCGGCGCGCTTCGCCGGCGGCCGCGTCGGCGTCCTCCAGGGCTGCATGACCTACCTGCTGCAGGACGACGAGGGCCAGATCGAGGGGACGCACTCCGTCTCCGCCGGGCTCGACTACGCCGCGGTCGGCCCCGAGCACGCCCATTACCACGACGCCGGTCGCATCCGCTACGGCCACGCCACCGACGCCGAGACCCTCGACGCCTTCCAGCTCCTGTCCCGCACCGAGGGCATCATCCCCGCGCTCGAGTCCAGCCACGCCCTGGCCTGGGGCTTCCGCCGCGCGGCCGAGCTGCCCGCGGACCGCGTGGTCCTGATCAACCTCTCCGGCCGCGGCGACAAGGACGTCTGGTCCGCCGCCAAGGCGATGGGCGTCGACCTCCGTCTCTGAGATGGCCGGCCCCCGCTCGATGACCGGATTCGGCCGCGCCTCGGCGCGGGTCGGCGCGCTCGGCGCCACGGTCGAGGTGGCCTCCGTCAACCAGCGCGGCCTCGCCCCCGTCGTCCATCTCCCCGCCGAGTGGGCCTCGCTCGAGCCCGAGCTGGCGGCCCGCATCCGCGCCTCCATCCAGCGCGGCAAGGTCACGCTGAGGGTCTCGCCAGAGCGCGGCGCGGTCGGCGCCGCCGACATCGTCGGGCCGCTCGCCCAGCTCCGGGAGCTCGCCCACAAGGCGGGCATCCCCGGCGAGCCGGATTGGGACGTCCTCCTCCGGCTCAGCGAGCGCTCCTCCCTCGCGCCCGTCCCCCCGTTGGGCGACGACGGCGTCGCGGCGCTCATGGGCGCGGTCGACGCCGCCCTCGCCGCGCACGCCGCGATGCGCGAGCGCGAGGGCGCGTCGCTGGCCGCCGACCTCGCCGCGCGGCTCGACAGGCTCGCCGCCCTGGTCGACGCCATGGAGACCTCCGCCGCCGGAGGCCCCGCGCGCCAGAAGGAGCGCCTGCTGCGCCGCCTCGCCGACCTCGGCGTCGGCGTCGATCCCGCCGACGAGCGCGTCCTCCGCGAGCTGGCCCTGCACGCCGACCGGGCGGACATCGCCGAGGAGGTCACCCGACTGCGCAGCCATATCGGGCAGGGCAGGGGCCTCCTGACCCAGGCCGCCCCGGGGCGGGCCCTCGATTTCCTGACCCAGGAGCTGCTCCGCGAGGTCAACACGGTGGGCAGCAAGGCCTCCGAGCTGGCCACCACCCAGGCCGTCCTCGAGGCGAAGGTCGAGGTCGAGCGCTTCCGTGAGCAGGTCCAGAACCTCGAGTGAGCGGAAGGGCCTAAGAGCCTGCCAATCTTCGGTTTAGGGGACTTGCCAAGTCCGCCCAAGTCGTTTGGATGACCCCTCGACGACATGAGCAACAAGCCCGCCAACCTGACCAAGCGCGAGATCGTGCTGAAGATCTTCGAGGAGACGAACCACCCGCAGAAGGCCATCCGCGACGCGGTCCAGCGGACGCTCGAGATCATCCAGGAGGCCCTGCTCCAGGGTCGCGACGTCGAGCTCCGCAACTTCGGCGTCTTCGAGGTCCAGATCCGCGAGAGCCGCATCGGCCGCAACCCGAACAAGCCCGAGACCGACGTCGTCATCCCGCGTCGCGCCGTGGTGAAGTTCAAGGCGGGCAAGGAGATGAAGAAGGCCCTGCGCGAGACGGACATCGGCCGCTTCCAGCCTCCCGCGGCCGGCCCCGGCGACCAGCCCCCGGCGGCCTGAGGCCCCGCGCGCCATGGCCAAGTTCGAGTCCCTTCCCGGCTTCCGGGCCTTCTATCCCGAGGAGCGCGCGGCGCTCGGCCACATCATGGAGGTCTGGCGCCGCGCCTGCCGACGCTACGGTTTCCGCGAGTGGGAAGGTCCCGTGCTCGAGCCCCTCGAGCTCCTGACCGCGAAGTCCGGCGACGAGATCGTCCGCCAGCTCTTCAACTTCACCGACAAGGGCGAGCGCGCCGTCACGCTCCGCCCCGAGATGACGCCCACCCTCGCCCGCATGGTCGCCGCCCGCGCCAACGGGCTCCCCAAGCCCATCCGCTGGTTCGCCATCGGCGAGTGCTACCGTTACGAGAAGCAGCAGAAGGGGCGCCTGCGCGCCTTCCACCAGCTCAACGCCGACCTGCTCGGCGAGGCCGGCGCCGCGGCCGACGCCGAGGTCGTCGCCCTCTGCGCCGACTGCCTGCTCGGCTTCGGCCTGCCCCGCGACAGCTTCCGCATCCGCCTCTCCGACCGCACGCTCTGGTTCCGCGTGCTCGCCTCCCTCGGCGTGCCCGAGGACCGGGCCCCCGCCGCGCTCAACGCCGTCGACAAGCTCGGCCGCGCGACCGACGCGGAGCTGGCCGCCCAGCTCGCCGAGGCGCTCGCCGGCACGGGCGCCGAGCCCGCGCGCGTCCTCGCCGAGGCCCGCCGCCTCGCCGCCGTCCGCGACCTGCCCGGTCTCGAGGCCGCGCTCGGCGGCGATCCCGCCGTGCAGGCCCGCCTCGCCGAGTGGCGCGAGCTCCTCGGCCACCTCGCCGCGCTCGGCGTCGCCGACCTCGTGCAGGTCGACCTCGGGATCGT
>CAIPVK010000147.1 GCA_903868455.1 uncultured Opitutia bacterium | reverse complement strand
GTGCTCCTCGAGACCATCCAGGGCGAGGGCGGCGTCTTCCCCGCCTCGGCCGAGTTCCTCCGGGGCCTGGAGCGGATCTGCCGCGAGCGCGACGTCCTCCTGCTCATCGACGAGATCCAGTGCGGCGTCGGCCGCACCGGCGCCTTCTTCGCCTACGAGCGCGCCGGCATCCGGCCCGACGCCATCGCCATGGCCAAGGGCCTCGGCGGCGGCTTCCCCATCGGCGCCATCTGGGTCGCGCCCCCGCACGACGACCTCTTCCAGCCGGGCTCGCACGGCACCACCTTCGGCGGCAACCCGCTGGCCTGCGCCGCCGCGCTCGCCGTGCTCGAGGTGATCGACGCGGAGCACCTCCTCGACCGCGTGACCGGCCAGTCCGCCGTCTGGCACGACCGCCTGCGCGCGGTCGCCGCCTCGCGCCCCGACCTCGTCCGCGAGGTTCGCGGCGCCGGCTACATGGTCGGCGTGGCGCTGACGGTCGAGCCCCGCCCGGTCGTCGCCGCCCTCCGCGAGGCCGGCCTGCTGGCCGTGCCCGCGGGCGACAACGCCCTCCGCCTCCTGCCGCCCCTCACCGCGACCGCGGCCGAGCTGGAGGAGGCGACCGCCCTGCTGGGCAAGGTCCTCGCCTCCTGGCCCCGGGCCTGAGGCGTTTTTCCGCTGTCCAAGCCGCCGCCCCCCGGCCATTGTCGCCCTTTCCAACGCCTCCATGCGTCACTTCCTCAAGGAGTCCGACCTGAGCCGGGAAGAGGTCGCCGCGGTCTTCGCCACCGCCGCCGCCCTCAAGGCCGGTCGCGGCCGGCACACGCCGCCGGCGCTGGCGCGCCAGTCCTGGGGCCTCCTCTTCTTCAAGAAGAGCACCCGCACCCGCGTCTCCTTCCAGGTCGGCGTGCACGAGCTCGGCGGGCAGCCGGTGATGCTCAACGCGGACGACATGCAGCTCTCCCGCGGCGAGACGGCCGACGACACCGCGCGCGTGCTCTCCCGCTACCTGCACGGCATGGTCATCCGCTGCCACGACCACGCCCTGCTCGAGACCTTCGCGCGCGCGGGCACCATGCCCGTGGTCAACGCGCTGTCCGACTTCCTCCACCCCTGCCAGCTGCTGACCGACATGTTCACGCTGGCCGAGCGCTGGGCCCCGGGCCGCCCCGAGGCCTACGCCGAGTCGCTCCGCGGCCGGAAGGTCGCCTTCCTCGGCGACACCGCCTGCAACATGGGCAACTCCTACGTCCTCGCCGGCGCCCTCCTGGGCGTGGAGGTCGCGCTCGCCGGCCCCAAGGGCTACGCGCCCGGCCCCGAGATCCAGGAGCTCCTCCGCCGCGAGAAGCTCGCCCCGACCTGGACCTTCACCGAGGACGCCGAGGCCGCCGTGCGCGGCGCCGACATGGTGACGACCGACGTCTGGGTCTCCATGGGCATGGAGGCCGAGAAGGAGCGCCGCCTGCGCGAGATGGCGCCCTACCAGGTCAACGCCCGCCTGATGTCCCTCGCCAAGCCCGGCGCCCTCTTCATGCACTGCCTGCCCGCCCACCCGGGCGAGGAGGTCGCGCAGGAGGTGCTCGACAGCCCGGCCAGCATCATCTTCGACCAGGCGGAGAACCGCCTGCACGTCCAGAAGGCCATCCTCGCCCATCTCGCCGCCTCGCGCTGAACCCTCTCCCATGAAGAAGAAGCCCTCCCCCAAGAAGAAGATCGTCCTGGCCTACTCCGGCGGCCTCGACACCTCCGTCCTGCTCTCCTGGATCAAGGAGCACCACGACGCCGAGGTCATCGCCTTCTGCGCCGACGTCGGCCAGGAGGACGAGCTCAAGGGCCTGCCCGCCAAGGCCCGCAAGACGGGCGCGGCCAAGCTCTACGTCGACGACCTGCGGGAGGAGTTCGCCCGCGACTTCATCTTCCCGATGCTGCAGGCGAACGCCATCTACGAGGGCCAGTACTACCTCGGGACCTCCATCGCCCGCCCCCTCATCGCCAAGCGCATGGTCGAGATCGCCCGCAAGGAGGGCGCGACCGCCATCGCCCACGGCGCCACCGGCAAGGGCAACGACCAGGTCCGCTTCGAGCTGACCGCCGCCGCCCTCGCCCCCGACCTGGAGATCATCGCCCCCTGGCGCGACGAGCGCTTCCGCTCCGAGTTCCCCGGCCGCGCCGAGATGATCGCCTACTGCGCCCGCCACCGCATCCCGGTCCAGGCCAGCGCCAAGAAGCCCTACTCCTCGGACCGCAACCTCCTCCACATCTCCTACGAGGCCGGCATCCTCGAGGATCCCTGGCTCGACGCCTTCTCGGCCAAGCACAAGGACATGTTCAAGCTGTCCGTGGCCCCCGAGGACGCGCCCGACAGGCCCGAGTTCGTCGAGCTCGAGTACCGCAAGGGCGACTGCGTCGCGGTCAACGGCCGCAGGCTCTCCCCGCTCGGCGTCATGCGCGAGCTCAACCGCCTCGGCGGCAAGCACGGCGTGGGCCGCGTCGACATGGTCGAGAACCGCTTCGTCGGCATGAAGAGCCGCGGCGTCTACGAGACCCCCGGCGGCACCATCCTGCAGTTCGCCCACCGCCAGGTGGAGTCGCTGACCATGGACCGCGAGGTCATGCACCTGCGCGACTCGCTCATCCCGCGCTACGCCGGGCTCGTCTACAACGGCTTCTGGTACGCGCCCGAGCGCCTCGCGCTCCAGGCGCTCGT
>CAIPVK010000146.1 GCA_903868455.1 uncultured Opitutia bacterium | reverse complement strand
AGCGCGTGGAGGCCGCCTGCGCCGCGCTCGAGGGACGGGTGCGGGAATGGACGGACGCCCTCGCCCGCGACATGGCGGCGGCGGCCGAGGCCCGCGACTACGAGAAGGCGGCCGAGTGCCGCGACCTGCTGCAGGCGCTGCGCGCCACGACCGAGCGCGCCCGGCGCTTCCTGCGCGAGGACGCGCCGCCGCGCGAGGGCGCGGACGGCGTCGCCGCCCTGGGCGCGGCCCTCGGGCTGCCGCCGCCCGCCACGATGGAGGGCTTCGACATCTCGCACATCTCCGGGACGCTCGCGGTGGCCTCGATGGTGCGCTTCGCCGACGGCAGGCCCGACAAGCCCGGTTACCGGCGCTTCCGCATCGCCAGCTTCGTGGGCAACGACGACTTCCGCGCCATGCGCGAGGTGGTCGGACGGCGCTACGCGCGGCTCGCGCGCGAGGGACGTCCCCTGCCCGACCTGGTGGTGATCGACGGCGGGGTCGGCCAGGTGGACGCCGCCCTGCGGGCCTTCGCCGACGCGGGGATCGCGCCACCCGCCCTCATCGGCCTGGCGAAGCGCGAGGAGACGGTCGTGCGGGCGGACGGCTCCGAGCTCCGCCTGCCCCGCCACCACGGGGGCCTGCGCCTGCTCCAGCGGCTGCGCGACGAGGCCCACCGCTTCGCGAACAACTTCAACGCGGAGCTGCGCGGGCGGAAGCTGCGCGAGTCGCTGCTCGACGAGGTCGAGGGCCTCGGCCCCTCGCGCAAGGCGGCGCTGCTCGGCCGGTTCGGCTCCATCCAGGCCCTGCGCCGCGCGACGCCCGAGGCGCTGGCCGAGACCCCCGGGGTCGGGCCTCAGCTCGCGGCGCGCATCGCCGACCTGCTCTCGCGGCGGGCCTGATCGAGCTCCAGGGCGAGGGACGCCACCCGGTCGGCGCCGAGCGGATCCCCCAGCCCGGCGAGGGCGCGCCTCCAGCCGAGCCAGCGGCGCCGTCCGTCGGCGAAGGCGGCGTCGACCGCCGCCGCGGCCGCGGCGGGCGTCAGGCCGTAGGCGCCGCCGCCGCCCTCGACGACGAGCCGGGCGTTGCCCGCCTCCTGGCCGGGAATGACCTGGGTGAAGACGAGGGGGATGTTGGCGGCGACGGCCTCGTGGGTGGTGGCGCCGCCCGCCTTGGTGAGGATCAGGTCGTGGGCGAGCATCAGCTCGGGCAGCCGGTCGGTCCAGCCGACGACAGCGGCGCGGGGGCCGAGCGCCGCCTCGACGGCGGAGCGGAAATCCGCGTCGCGTCCGACGGTCACGGTGAGGTCGACGTCGCAGGCGGCCACGGCGCGGGCGAGCGCGACGGCGTCGCGGCGGCCGGGATTGAGCATGAGCAGGACGCGGGGGCGCGCGGCGGGCTCGGCCGCGGGCGCGCGCAGGCGTCGGTTGACGGGGAAGCCGAGCGCGCGGACCTTGGCCGGGGGGACGCCCTGGCGGACGAGGACGGCGGCCGTCGGCTCGTTCGGCGCGACCCAGACGTCGGACTCGGCGCCGTGCCAGACGCGGTTCACCGAGAGCGAATCCGTCACCACCGTGATGACCGCGGGCCGCGCCGGGTCGTCGCGACGGAACCGGCGCGCCAGGAGGTGGGGATAGAGCGGGTAGGTGCTCACGATCACCCGGGGTCGGGCCTCCAGCGCATCGTCGAGCCGACGGGCGACGGGACCGAGGAAGGGGAGACCGAGCGCGACGAGCGGCAGTCGGTCGAGGGCGTGGTAGACGCCGGCCCAGAGGAGGGGGGCGCGGTTGGCGAGGTCGAGGTAGAGCCGGCGCTGGCGACCGAAGCGCTCCGGGCCGTAGGCCTCCTCGAAAAGGTCGCGCGCGACGGTCGGGGGCGCGTCGGGCGACAGGCGGGTCAGGGCCTCGGCCACCGCGCGGGCGGCGGCGTTGTGGCCCTCGCCGAAACCCGCGGTCAGGACGGGGATGGCCATCTCAGGCGGCGAACGCGGGGGCGGGCTCGGCGGCGGCGCGCGCCTCGGCGATGCGGGCGAGCAGCTCGGCCTGGCCGACGACGCGCAGGCGGCCGTCGGT
>CAIPVK010000145.1 GCA_903868455.1 uncultured Opitutia bacterium | reverse complement strand
CACGGGCTTCGGCCAGCGCGCGATGCGCGGCGGGTCGTGGCTCTGCGACCGCACCTACTGCTTCCGCTTCCGCCCGGCCGCGCGCCACGGGGTGGATGAGCTCACCGCGACGAACCACACGGGGTTCAGGGTGGTGTGGGATGGCGGGGAGACAGGGATGAAGAGATGAAGGATTGAAGGGATGAAGGCGGGATTCGGAGGATGACGAGGAGGCGGAGGAGGCGGAGGATGGGGTAGGGGCGCCTCGCCGAGGCGACCGCGGCCGGCTCGGCGAGCCAGCCCCACCTGGGATGGGGATGCGGAGAAGCTGGGAAGGGCTGGGAAAGGCTGGAAAGGGCTGGAAAGGGCCGTGCGTCCTGCCCGGAGCATCCTCCGCCTCCTCCGATTCGTCCGCCTCCTCCGTATCCCCTATTTCATCCTCGATTCCCGGTCGCCTCGGCGAGGCGCCCCTACCCTCTCGTCACTCCGCCCTCAGGCAGTGCAGGTTGGCCATGGAGATGCCGGAGAGGATGGCGCCGGTGATGCCGAGGAAGCCCTGGTCGGCGCCGATGAGGAAGAGGTTGTCAAGGTGGGTGCGGCCCTCGCGTCGCTTCTCGGTCGAGCCGTAGATGGCGCCGTTGAGGCGCCCGGTGAAACGCGTGACCGTGGTCGGCGTGAACATGTCGGTCGCGACCAAGGCGGCGTCGTGGGCCGCGTCGTCGACCGCGGGGAGATGGGCTCGGGCGACGCGGTTGAGCCGCCCGAGCCAGTCGGCCTTGGCGGCGGCGTAGGCCTCGGGCGGCAGGGCCTTCCACGCGTCGTGGTTCGCCAGGGCGGTGACGCGGAGCCAACCCTCGTCGAGGCCGCGCCCCGGGCCGTAGGCGTAGTTGTTGGGGATGCAGACGACGCCGGAGCGCGGGTCGACGAGGTCCGCGGGCGCGCGGTAGTCGAGCCGCTCGGCGTCGCAGAAGAAGACGATGGTGTCCTTCCAGCCGAAGCCGGCGAAGGGCTCGGCGCGGTAGGTGGCGATGGTCTCGGCGTAGCCCAGGCGCCCGACGCGGTCGGCCGCGGCCCCGGCGGGCTGGTCGTCGCAGAGCCGGAGGGTCTCGGGGAGCCCCGCGCAGGAGAGGACCTGGGCGGCGCGGACGGCGGTGCCGTCGTCGAGCTCGAGCTCGGCGGCCTTGCCGCCGGAGACGCGGATGCGGCGGACGCCGCAGCGCATGCGGCGCTCGACGCCGGCCGCGCGCAGGCGGTCCGTCAGGGCGCGCAGGATGACGCGGACGCCCTCCAGGGGGCGGGCGAAGCCCTCGCGGTAGAGGGCGCGCCAGAGGATGGCGAACTGCCGGAGCTCGATGTCGCCCTCGTGCGCGCTGCCGTAGTAGCAGGCGGGCAGGAGCAGGAGCTCCTCGAGCGCGGGCTCGCGCAGGCGCTCGGCCAGCCAGGCGCGGGCCATGCCCTCGGGCGCGTCGAGCGCGTTCTCATCCATAGCCCGCAGCTCGGCGTCGACCTGGCGGAAGGCGTCGATCCGGTGCGGGAACTCGCGCGCGACCTCGGACTCCAGGACGGCGAAGTCGTTCGTCATCCGCAGCGTCCGCCCGCCCAGGACGATGCGGGAGCCCATCTGGGGGCAGAGGTCGAGCTCCTCGCGGCGGATGCGCAGCTGGCGCAGGAGCTTGGTCAGGGGCGTGCCCTTGGCGCCCTCGGGCACCCAGTTGGTGAGGGCGTGCAGGCCGACGTCATACTTGCGGCCCGACTTGGCGTAAAAGGAGTTG
>CAIPVK010000144.1 GCA_903868455.1 uncultured Opitutia bacterium | reverse complement strand
GTCGCGCGAGGGCAAGGTCCACCGCATCACCCCGCGCCGCAACGACGCCGTCAACGAGACCTGGATGCCCGACTCGGGCCGCGCGCTCTTCAAGGAGGGCGAGTCGCCCGACCGCCTGCGCGCCGCCCGCGTGCGCGGCGCCGAGGCCGACCTCGAGGCGGCGCTCGCGCTCGCCGGCGAGATCCTCCGCGGCGGCGCCCTCGCCGTCGTCGGCTCGGGCCGCCAGTCGATCGAGGAGCAGCGCCTGCTCGCCCGCCTGGCCAAGGCCGCCGGCGCCCCGACCTGGGTCCCCGCCCACGTCGGCGAGGGCGACGGCCTCCTCGTCTCCGAGGACCGCACCCCCAACTTCCGCGGCGCCCTGCTCGCCGGCCTGACCGACCGCGCGGCCGACGCCGACCTCTCCGGCCTGCGCGCGGCCATCGACTCCGGCAAGGTGCGCGCCGTCCTCGCCTGCCACGAGGACCTCGTCGCGCTCGGCCTCCCCGCCGAGACGCTCGCCAAGGTCCGCCTCGTCACCCTCGGCACCCGCCTCGACGCCACCGCGCGCCTGGCGGAGGTCGCCCTGCCCGCGCTCACGGTCTTCGAGCGCAGCGGCCACTTCGTGAACTGCCAGTTCCGCCTGCAGGGCTTCCTGCGCGCCATCCCCGGCCCCGTCGGCACCCTGCCCGACGCCGCGGTGCTCGGCCGACTGCTCGGCGCCGTCCAGGGCGCGCCCGCCGCCTATGACGCGGAGGCCGTCTGGAAGGACCTCGCCGCCGCCCAGCCCGCCCTCGCCGGCCTCGCCGCCGGCAAGGTCCCGCCCGAGGGCGTCGCGCTCGACGGCGCCGCCTGGTCCCACCTGCCCTTCCCCGAGCGCAAGCTCCTCAAGTTCGCCGCGCGCGCCTGAACGGACATGGAAGCCCTCCTCCTCGACCTCCTCCGCTCGCCCGAGATCCCCTTCGCGGCGGCGCGCGCCCTCATCCTCATCGGCGCGGTGATGACCATCGCCGGCTACACCGTGCTCCTCGAGCGCAAGGCCTCGGCCTGGATCCAGGGCCGCCTCGGGCCCAACCGCACGACCCTCCCGCTCGTCTCCTGGATCCCCGGCCTCGGCGCGTTCCTGCGCCTGGGCGGCTTCATCCAGCCCGCGGCCGACGGCGGGAAGTTCCTCTTCAAGGAGGACCCCCTGCCCGAGCACGTCAACAAGCCCTACTACGTGCTGGCCCCGATGATCGCCCTCGCCCCGGCGCTCTCGGTCCTGGCGATGATCCCGCTGTCCCGTCTCCCCGACGGCGCCCCGCTCGCGCTCTGCGCCGGGGCGGACGTCGGCGTCCTCCTCATGTTCGCCGTCAGCTCGCTCGGCGTCTACGGCATCGCCCTCGGCGGCTGGGCCTCGAACTCCAAGTTCCCCTTCCTCGGCGCCGTGCGCGGCTCCGCCCAGCTGATCTCGTACGAGCTCGCGATGGGGCTCTCGGTGCTCCCGGTCTTCCTCCTGACCTCGGCCCCGGGCGTCGACCACGGCCTCGACCTCGCGGTGATCGTCGACGGCCAGGAGGGGATGTGGAACATCCTCCGCCAGCCCCTGGCCGCGCTGGTCTTCCTCATCTGCATCTTCGCCGAGACGAACCGCCACCCGTTCGACATGCCGGAGTCGGAGACCGACCTCGTGGGCGGCTTCCACACCGAGTACGGCGCCTTCAAGTTCGGCCTCTTCTTCGTCGCGGAGTACGGCCACATGGTCATCGGCTCCTGCCTGTTCATCCTGATGTTCCTCGGC
>CAIPVK010000143.1 GCA_903868455.1 uncultured Opitutia bacterium | reverse complement strand
GAGGGCCTTCGCGCGCGCGGCCAGCGCGGGGTCGATCCGCGCGGGCGAGAGCGAGAGGTGGAGGATGTGGTCGCGATGGAGGTTCTCGGCCGGCTCGTAGGCCGCGGTCGCGCCGTCCGCGCGGCGCGCGACGAGCACGGAGAGCTCGAGGTCGAAGGGCACCCAGCCCTCGAGCACGGCGGAGGCGCCGCCCATGCGCGCCCAGGCCGCGTCGAGGTCGGCCGAGGCGTCGGCGAGCTTGGCCTGCCCCTTGCCGTCGTAGCCGAAGTCGGCGGTCTTCAGGACGGCGGGATAGCCGACGCGGCCGAGCGCGGCGGGGAGCGCGTCGCGGGAATCGACGACCTCGAAGGGCGCGCAGGGGATGCCGGCCTCGCGCAGGAAGAGCTTCTCGCGGCGGCGGTTCTGGCAGGTGGCGAGGACCTCGGCGGAAGGGTGGCAGGGGACGGCGCGCGCGAGGTGGGCGACCGTGGCCGGGGGGATGTTCTCGAACTCGAGCGTGACGCGCCCGCACCCCGCGGCGAACCGGTCGAGGGCGGCGAGGTCGTCCCATGCGGCGGTGACATGCTCGTCCGACACGGCCGCGGCGCACGCGCCCGGCGACGGGTCGAGGGTCCGCACGCGGTAGCCGAGGCGGCGGGCCGCCTCCGCGCTCATCCGGCCGAGCTGGCCCCCGCCGAGGATGCCGACCCAGGAACCGGGCTGCAGGGGAAGCTCCATCCCTCAGCGCCGGCCCTTGCGACCGGGAACGGGGTTGGCGAGCACCGCGCGCGTCTGGCGGGAGCGGAAGGCGGCGAGGCGCCGGGAAAGCGCGGGGTCGGCGAGGGCGAGGATGGCGGCGGCGCCGAGGGCGGCGTTGATCGCGCCGGGCTTGCCGACGGCGAAGGTGTGGACGGGGATGCCGCCGGGCATCTGGGCGATGGACAGCAGGGAATCGAGACCCTTCAGCGCGCGGGACTCGACGGGCACGCCGAGCACGGGGAGGGCCGTCAGCGAGGCGACCATCCCGGGGAGGTGGGCCGCGCCGCCGGCGCCGGCGATGAGCACGCGGAAGCCGCGGTCGGCGGCGGACGCGGCATAGTCGACCATCTTGCGGGGGGTGCGGTGGGCGGAGACCACCTCGGCCTCGAAGGGCACGCGCAGGGCGCGGAGGGTGTCGGCGGCGTGCGACATCGTCTCCCAGTCGGACTGGGAGCCCATGAGGATGCCGACGACGGGTCGGGGGCGGGCTTGGGCCATGCGGGGAACGTGCGGCGCGGCGAGGGGATGAAAAGCCCGAATCGGGATCACTCGAGGTAGGGCGTGTACTCGGGGACGAGCTCCTTGACCCCGAGCTTGCAGCGGTCGCGGTCGGCCTGGACGAGCTCGCGCACGCGGGCCAGGAAGCCGTCGAGCGCCTCCCAGTCCATGGGACGGGCGAGGAAGCGCGTGATGCGCGGGTGGGCGGTGGGCGCGAAGGCCTCGCCGCTGTGCTGCAGCTCCTCGAAGAGCTTCTCGCCGGGCCGGAGGCCGGTGATGCGGATCTCGATGTCGACGTCGGGCCGGAGGCCGCTGAGGCGGATGAGCTCGCGCGCGACGTCGACGATCCGCATGGGCTCGCCCATATCCAGGACGAAGATCTCGCCGCCCTCGCCGAGGGTGGCCGACTGGAGGACCAGGCCGACCGCCTCGGGGATGGTCATGAAGTAGCGGGTGACGTCGGGGTGCGTGACCGTCACGGGGCCGCCCGCCGCGATCTGGCGTCGGAAGAGGGGGATGACCGAGCCGCTCGACCCGAGCACGTTGCCGAAGCGCACGGCCATCATGCGGGTGCGGTTGCCCGGCCGGGCCTGCAGGGCCTGGACGGCGATCTCCGCGAGGCGCTTGGAGGCGCCCATGGCGTTGGTCGGGTTGATGGCCTTGTCGGTGGAGATGAGGACGAAGCGCTCGGCGCCCGACTCCGAGGCGAGGCGGGCGACGGTCTCCGTGCCGAGGGCGTTGTTCTTGAGGGCCTCGCCGGGCTGCGACTCCATCATCGGCACGTGCTTGTGCGCGGCGGCGTGGAGGACGACCTGGGGGCGGTATTTCTCGAACAGGGCGGACAGCCGGACGAGGTCCGTGACGTCGGCGACGAGCGGCGTGATGAGCGCGCCGTAGCCGCGCGAGACGAGGTCCTGCTCGATCTGGTAGAGAAGCACCTCGCACTGGTCGAGGATGAGGAGCCGGGCCGGGCGGCGCGCGGCGACCTGGCGGGCGATCTCGGAGCCGATGCTGCCGCCCGCGCCGGTCACGAGCACGACCTTGTCGGCGAGGATGGCGGCGATGCCGGCGTCGTCCAGCTTGGCCGGCTCGCGCCCGAGCAGGTCCTCGAGCGAGACCTCGCGGAGGTCGGCGGCGCGCACGCGCCCGGTGGCGAGCTCGCGGAGGGAGGGCACGGCGAGCGTCGTCAGCCCGAGCTTGGCGCAGGCGTCGTTGACCTCGCGGACGCGGCGCACGCTGGCCGACGGGAGGGCGAGGATGACCTTGGTGAAGCGGAGGCGCTCGCGCAGGGCGGCCAGCTGGGCGGGGGAGCCGGCGACGGGGACGCCGTGGACCTCGAGCCCGAGCTTGGCGGGGTCGTCGTCGAGGAAGCAGACGGGGTTGAGCCCGTGGCCCCGGCGATGGAGGAGCTCGGCGGCGAGCTGGGCGCCGGCGCTGCCCGCGCCGACGATGGCGACGCGCTCAGAGGGCTTGCCCCGCTCGGCGCGCGAGGCGCGTCGCTCGACGGCGGCGCGGATCCCGACGCGCGCGGCGAAGAGCAGCAGCATGGACAGGTTGAAGTCGATGAGCACCACGCCGCGGGGCGGCGCGGGCAGGGGCGTCCCTATCCCATAGCGGGCGAGCAGCGTGTAGCCGAGCAGGAGGCCGGTGGAGACGAGGAGCACGCCGGCGAGCTGGATGCCGTCGCGCAGGCGGAAGAACGCGATGAAGCCGCGGAAGTGGCCGACCAGCCAAAGCAGGCCGACCTTCATCAGCACCACCCAGGGAAGGAGATCCGCGCGTTGGTCGATAAAGATCGCGACCTGGCGATCGGCGCTCTCCAGCGAGGCGTCGAAGAAGCGCAGCTTGTAGGAGAACCAGAAGGCGGCGGCGAGCAGGGCGGCGTACCCGGAGGCCAGCGCGAGGTGGCGGGCGAGGGAACGGGCGGTGGGCGAGGCCATGGTCAAGGGGTGACGACGACCCGGAAGCCGCGGAGACGCGAGGTCTCGCCCTTGGCCACCTGGTCGACCGGCAGCCGGTCGCCCTCGGGGACGGACTGGGCGTCGCCGCCGACGACGGGAGCGCGGGGGCCGGCGGCCGAGGGCAGCGCCCATTCGGCGACGTTGCCGAGAAGGTCGTGGATGCCGGCGGGGTTGGCCTTGGAGGTGCCGACGGGGTGGACGCGGCCGTCGGAGGTGTCGAGCGTCCAGGCCTCCTCGGAGGGGACGGCGCGGCCGTCGGCCTGGTGGGCGGCGGCGAGCTCCTCGGGCGAGGGAAGGCGGACGTTCAATCCGGTCAGCCAGCCGAGGCGGCGGGCGAACTCGGTGGCTTGGCCGTGGTCCATGGACTCCGCGGGCAGCGCGGGGTCGCGCTTGGCGCTGGGATTGGAGCCCATGACGGCCTGGTAGAGCGCCTGGTTGACCTCGGTGCGGAGGATGCGGCGGCCGGGATGGGCGGGCAAGGCGACCAGCTGGGTGACGAAGATCTCGCGGACGACGGCGAGGCTGGAGAGCCGCTCCTGGATGACGGCGAGCTGGCGGCGATCGAGATCCTCGGGCGCGAGGGCCTCGGGGAACTGGCGGACGAGGACGTCGAGGCGCGCGGCGGCGGCGGCGGCCACGGCGGAGGCCTGGGCGATCTCCCCGGCGCGTAGCCGCTCGCGCACCTCCTCCATCGAGGCGCGGAAGCGCTCGACGTCGGGCATGGCGCGGGCGAGCGCCTCGCGGCGCGCGTGGACGAGGACGGCCTTCTCGTCGGCGTTGGCGCTGTTGGGATAGAGCCGCACGAGCTCCGCGGAGCGGCCGGCGGCCTCCGCCCAGAGGGCGGCGGCGCGGGGCCATTCGCGGGCGCGCTCGGCCTGCTCGGCCTCGCGGACGCGGAGGTCAAGGATGGCCTTGGCGGCCTGCGAGCGGAAGTCCTCGGCGAGGCGGGCGAGCCGCTCGACCCGGTCGTGCTCGGTGGCGAGGACGTCGCGATAACGGAGGGCGTAGGCGCGCTCCTCGTCCTGGGCGCGGAGGACGAGCTCCTCGGCGGTGTCGAAATCGCCCGACTTGGCGGCGGCTCGCGCCTGGGCCTCGAGCTCGCGACCCCGGCGCCAAAGCGGCTCGGCCTCGAGGCGGCGGAGGCGGAAATCCAGGCGGGTGACGCGCCCCCTGTCCTCGAGGTTGGAGAGCACCCACTTGTCGGCGATCTCGGCCTCCAGGGCGAGCGCCTCGCGCAGGCGGGCGACGGCCTCGTCGGGCTTGCCCGCGGCCTGCGCCTGCTCCGCGGCCTTCTCGGCGGCCACCGAGGCCTCGCGCAGGGCCTCGGCCTTGAAGCCGTGGAGCTTGGTGCGGAGGCCGTCGAGGCGGTTGGTCTCGGCCGGGATGCT
Source organism: uncultured Opitutia bacterium (assembly GCA_903868455.1). Lineage (GTDB taxonomy): Bacteria > Verrucomicrobiota > Verrucomicrobiia > Opitutales > UBA953 > UBA8828. The sequence goes on along the minus strand of CAIPVK010000143.1, from coordinate 1,849 downwards.
GCCGGCGGCGGCGATGAACCGCTCCTGGGCGGCGACGGCGGCCTCGAGCTCGGCGAGGTCCTCGGCGGTCACGCGCGCCTTGCGCTGGACGAGGGTGGCGAAGTTGCGCTCGCGCTCATCGACCTCCTCCCGGAGGCGCTTGGACTCGTCCTCGGAGATCTCGCGGCGGAGGCCCTTGCCGGAGCGCTGGTCCTCGGAGATGACCCAGGCGGCGGCCAGGACACCCAGGAGAAGGAGGCCGCCCGCGACCGGCAGCAGGAGCCGCTCCCTCAGGCGGCGCAGGGCCAAGGCCCTCCTCTCGCCGGGAAGGTCGGCTCGGCGCTGGGGGGCCTGGGTCTCGAATTTGGGATTCACGGATGGCTGGGGGACCCCCCCGCAGGGAGGTTTTGCATTGGACGCTGTCGAACTGTGTGGCTTAAAAAAACCCTTTCAACCTTGGAAATCCCCCCTCCCAGATGCGTGACGGTCCTCGGCGTCGGCCTCCTGGGCTCGTCGGTGCTCCGCGCCTTGGCCGAACGCCATCCCGGGGTTGCGCGGCGCGCCTGGTCGCGCTCGGCCGGGAGCCGCGGGAAGGCGGGCGCCTGGGCGACGGTCGCGACCACGCCGGCGGAAGCCTGCCGCGGGGCGGACCTCGTGATCGCGGCGTGCCCCGTCGACACCCTCGCCGGGCTCCTGGGGGAGGCAAGGCCGGGCATAGGGTCGACCGCTTTCGTCACCGATGTCGGAAGCACGAAGCGGGGGGCTCACGCGGCCGCCTCGGCGCTCGCGGACCCGTCGCGGTTCGTCGGCAGCCATCCCATGGCCGGCTCGGAGAGGGGCGGCGCCGACGAGGGTCGCGCCGACCTGTTCGACGGCCGGGCCTGCGTCGTGACGACGTCGGAAGGCACGCTGCCGGAGGCGGCCCGCGCCGTCGAGGCGTTCTGGGCCTCGCTCGGCGCCCGCGTCTGCAAGATGGAGCCGCGGGCCCACGACGCCGCGGTCGCGGAGATCAGCCACCTGCCGCACGCGACCTCCTCGGTGCTCGCCGCGCTCCTCGGCGCGCGCGCGCCGCGCGCCGACCTGGCGGCGGGCGGCCTTCGCGACACCACGCGCGTCGCGGCGGGCGACCCGGACCTGTGGGTCCCGATCCTGCTCGAGAACGCCGACCATGTCGCGCCCCTGCTCGGGGCCTTGGCCGCCGGGGCGACGGAGCTGCGCGACGCCCTCTCCCGGGGCGACGCCGCCGCCGTCCGCGCGATCCTCTCCCGAGGCCGGGATTTCCGACGCGGCCTGTGACCCCATGACCTCCCCCTTGCCCATCCTCCCCTTCGTCGGCCCGGCCCGGGGCCGGGCGCGCGTCCCGGGATCCAAGAGCGTGACGAACCGGGCCCTCATCCTGGCGGCGCTGGCCGAGGGCGAGACCCGCCTGGAGGGGGCGCTCTTCAGCCGCGACACCCGTATCCTCTGCGCCGCCCTCCGCGAGCTGGGGTTCCGGGTCGAGGAGGATGCGGCGGCGGCGCGGATCGTCGTCATGGGCCTGGGCGGGAGGATACCCGCGCGCGAGGCGCGCCTGCACGTCGGCAACGCGGGCACCGCGGCCCGATTCCTGACCGCGTTCCTCTGCCTGGCCGGGGAGGGGCGCTACGAGCTCGACGGCGACGAGGCGATGCGCGCGCGCCCCATGGCGGGGCTCCTGCGCGCGCTCGAGTCGGCGGGCGCGCGGTTCGAATCGCCCGCGGGCGGACGGGCGGACGGCTTCCCGTTCACGCTCCACGCCCGGGGATTGCGCGCGGGCGAGATCACCTGCGACGCGGCGGCGTCCTCCCAGATGCTCTCCGCCCTGCTGATGGTCGCGCCGCTCGCGCCCGGG
>CAIPVK010000142.1 GCA_903868455.1 uncultured Opitutia bacterium | reverse complement strand
TCCTTCGAGGCGGCGGACAAGACCAAGGTCGGCAAGGTCATGCTGGACGAGATCGAGCGCCAGTCCAAGGCCGACGCCGACGCCAAGCGTCAGTTCGAGCTGATGGGCATCTCGGGCATCCGCGACATCCGCGACATCACGTTGATGATGACCCCGGGCGACGGCGCCGACTCGCGCCTCGTCGGCCTCCTCCGCGGCAAGTTCGACAAGGCCAGGATCGAGGCCTTCGCGGCCGAGAAGAAGGTCGCCTCGCGCACCGTGGCCGGCCTCAAGGCCTGGTCCGCCAACGGCCTCGACGCCGCGCTCGGCGTGCTCGGCAAGCAGCCCGTCCCGGGTGATCAGTATTTCCTCCTCGTCGCCGATGACACCACCTTGGTCGTCGCCGACGAGGCGAGCCTCCTCGGCGCCGCCGAGGCCTTGAAGGCCAACAAGCCTTGGAAGCAGGCCGATCTCTCGGGCTCCCTCGCCGCCGTCACCGGCGGCTGGATGACCGCGCGCGTCGACGTCCTCGCCATGGAGGCCGCGCAGGCCGCGAACGCGGATCCCGCCCAGCCCGCCGAGGCGCCCTCCGGCGCCAAGACCTTCACCTTCGCCGCGGGCGAGAACGCCTCGGACATCCAGTTGCGCGGCGACATGAGCTTCGTCTCGTCCCAGAAGGCGACGGAGACCGTCACCCAGGCCAGGGGCCTGCTCGGCTTCGCCCAGCTCGGCCTCATGCCCGCCGAGGAGGACACCCCCGAGGACGCCGCCAAGAAGGCCGACCTCCTCGCCGTCGTCCAGCGCCTCAAGCTCGAGCAGACGGGCGACCGCGCCAGCCTCGACATCGTCTTCCCCGCCGCCAAGGCCGCCGAGCTCCTCCGCAAGCAGATCGCGGAAGGCCAGTTCGGCCGCTGAGCCCCGCCGAGGCTCACCCCGCGGGCGGCCCTCGGGCCGCCCGCTTGCGTTTGGGCGCGCGTCGGCGATGATGGGGACATGACGCGGCGACGCCTCGCCCTCCTGCTCGCCCTCGCTGCGCTCGCCGGACTCGCCGTCACCCGGCTCTGGCATCGCCCGCTCCCGCTCGGTCTGGAGCGCGCGCATCCCGTGATGCTCCGGGCCTACCCCTCGGCGATCGCGGCGAGCCGCACCGGCCCCGGGCTGCTGGCCGCGGCGGGCTGGCTCGACGCGCCGGAGCGGCGGGCCGAGACCCGGGAGCGCTTGGCCGAGCTCGCGGCATCCCGGGCCGAGCGCGTCGACCTGGGGTTCGGCCCGACGGATCCCGCCCCGGAGCTTCCGGGAGCGGCGGACGAGGGCGCGGCGGCGATGCCGGCGGAGGCGGCGGCGCTGGCGGCGACGACCGACAACCTCCTGCTGCTCCTGCATGCCGCGAGGCCGGCGGACTTCGCCCTGCCCGCGCGCCAACGCGGCTGGATCGGCCCGCTCGTCGAGGAGATCGCCGCGGACTCGACCGGCGTCACCGTCGCCGTCGCCGAGACCGGCGCGCCGCCGACCCTGCGCGTGACGCTCGCCCTCGCCTATGCCGATGGCGCGGCGGCCGAGAAGGCCCTGGCGCGGCTGACCGCGGCCCAGGGCGACTTCGGCCAGCTGGGGTTCGTCGCCCAGCCCGGCTACGAGCGCATCGTCCGCCGGACGCGGCTCGTGGTCATCCGACTCGACGTCGACGCCGGGCTCGCGCGCTCGAAGCTCCGGCCTCGCTGAACCTCAGGCCGGCTCGAGCGATCCGTCCGCGCGCAGGCGCCGGTAATAGCACCCCGAACGGGACCGTCCGTCGGCGCCCTTCGTGTGGCAGGCGCCCTGGCCGGCCGGCCGGACCTTGTAGAGGACCGAGTTCTGCTCGCAGTTGACGCGCACCTCGAGGAGTTCGAGGAAATCGCCCGAGGTCAGCCCCTTGATCCAGAGCTCATTGCGCGAGGTGCTCCAGAAGGTGGCCTTGCGCTCGCGCAGGGCGGTGTCGAGGGCGAGGCGGTTGACGTAGCCCAAGATGAGGACCTCGCCGGTGGCG
>CAIPVK010000141.1 GCA_903868455.1 uncultured Opitutia bacterium | reverse complement strand
CGCCGCCGCCCGCCCCCGCGGCCTCGGTCGCCCCTTCCGTCGCGCGCCGCGCGCCCTCCGCCCACGCCCGCGACTTCGCCACGCGCGCCGCGCTGCGCCGCGCGGTGGTCGCGCGCGAGGTGCTAGGCCCGCCGCTCAGCTTGCGCTGAGAAGGGGGAAGAAGGACGAAGAGACTAAGAGACGAAGAGACTAAGTTGCTAAGTAGCTAAGTGACCAAGCGACTTAGGGACTCAGCCACTTAGAAGCTTAGAGACTCGGCAGTCTCCATCAGCCGCGCAGCGCGCGCCAGAGTCGCGCGAGCGCGAAGCCCGCGCAGCAGCCGGCGACCATCGCCGCGCCCGAGGGCAGGGCCTCGACGTGGTAGGAGGCGACGAGCCCCGCGGCCGAGCCGGCGACGGCGATGACCGAGGCCCAGAGCATGGCGCCCGCCAGGCTGCGCCCGAGGAGCAGGCCGCCCGCGGCGGGCACGATGAGCAGGGCGGAGGTGAGCATCGCGCCGAGCAGGCTGACGGCCGAGGCGGCCGCGGCGCCCGCGAGCAGCACGAGCCCCAGGCGGAGCAGGGCGGGGCGCAGCCCGGCGGCCCGCGCGTAGTCCTCGTCCACCGCCGAGGCCTCGAGCGCGCGGTGGCCGGCGAGCAGGAGCGCGACCGTCCCCGCGGCGAGGACGCCCGTCCACGCGAGGTCGCCCTCGCCCACGCCGAGCACGCTGCCGAAGAGCATCCCGCCGAAGTCCCGCCAAGAGCCGCTCGAGGCCATCAGGACGACCCCCGCGGCGAAGAGCGCGGACTGCGCGACGCCGATCGCCGCGTCCTCGCCGCCGCCGCGCTTCCCTCCCGCGAGCGCGATGAGCGCCGCCGTCGCCGCCGCCGCCGCGAGCGCCCCGAGGTGCGGCGGCAGCCCCAGCAGGAAGGCCGCCGCGATGCCCGGCAGGAGCGTGTGCGTGAGCGCGGAGCCGACGAACGTCATGCGCCGCGCGACGAGGTGGGTGCCGATGCACGCGCAGGCGACGCCGCAGAGCGCCGCGGCGAGGAGCGCGCGCTGCATGAACGGGTGCGAGAGGGCGCCGGCGTCAGGCATGGCGGTGCGGGTGGCGGCCGTCGCAGGCCAGGGTGACCGCGGCCCGCCCGTCGCCGATGGCGAGGATGCGGTCGAAGCGCGGCAGGTCGGCGGCGTCGTGCGTCGACACGACCACGGTGGTCCCGGCGAGCGCCGGGCCGAAGAGCAGCTCGTCGAGCGCGCGCCGGCTCGCCGCGTCGAGCCCCACGTAGGGCTCGTCCAGCAGAAGGAGCGTCGCGCCCTGGGCGAGCGCGCGGGCGACCAGCGCGCGCTGCAGCTGGCCGCCGGAGAGCGTCGCCACGGAGCGGTCGGCGAGGTCCTCGAGGCCCACCGCCCGGAGGGCGCGCCGGGCGCGCTCGCGATCGTCGCGCCCGAGGGAGAATCCCCAGGCGGCGCGACCGAGCCGACCCATCTCCGCCAGGCGGCCGACCGTGCAGGGCACGCCGGTCGCGAGGCGCGGGCGCTGGGCGAGCAGGGCGACGTCGGCCCGGCCCGCGCGAGGCGGCGCGCCGTTGACCTCGAGGCTCCCTGCGTCGGCCGGCGTGAGCCCCGCGAGCGCGCGCAGGAGCGTCGACTTGCCCGCTCCGTTGGGGCCGACGAGGGCGGTGCGGCAGCCCGCGGGCACCTCGAGGTCCGCGCCCTCGAGGACCCGCGGCGCGCCCGGCGCCGGGCGCAGGGCGAGGCCCCGCGTGCGGAGCGCCAGGTGCTCGCAGGCGCAGCTCATCGCGCCAGCGCCTCCGAAAGCCGCGCGCCCGCCTCGCGCATCATCCCAGCCCACGTCGAGCCGGGCCCCTCGGACTCGAGGTTGTCGACGCGCAGGGGCAGGGGAGGGGGCAGCCCCGACTCCTTCGCCAGCACCTCGGCCGCGGCCGCGCGGCTCCCCTTGTCGACCACCACCAAGCGCGCCTTGCCCGCGCGCGCCTTGTCGATCAGCCGCGCCATCTCCCTCGCCGACGGGTCCGCGGCCTCGGTCGTGGCGCTGGCCAGGATGACGCCCTCGATGCGAAGGCCGTAGGTCGCGGCGAAGCGCGAGAGGTTGGCGTGGTGCGTGATGAGGCCGCGACGGTCGTCGCCGAGGCGCGAGAACCCCTCGCGCAGCTCCCGGTCGACCGCCGCCGCCTCCTCGCGAAGCGCCCCGAGCCTGGATTGCCGTGCGGACGCATCGGCCGCCCCGAGCTTGGGCTCCAGCCAGGCGTGCAGGCGCGTGACCAGCTCGCGCACGAGCGCGGGGTCGGTCCAAAGGTGGGGGTCGACGGGTTCCGGTCGCCTCAGGAGGGCATGCTTCCCCGTCGAGGTCTCGGGGCAGCAAGCCAAGGTGGTGCCTTGGTCCGAGATCCAAGGCTTTCCAATCCACAAGACCTTGCCCTCCAATTGGTTGGACTTTACGAGTCGGGCCAACCATGGCTCCAGCAAGGGGTCGAAGGCGAGGATGGCGTCGGCTTCGAGCACCTTCCGGACGGTGAGGGGCGAGGGCTCGAAAACATGGAGGTCGGCCGCGCGCGGGGTGAGGCATTCCACCTCGGCGCCCGGGCCTGCGATCCGGGAGGCCCATTCCTCCAGGAAGGGGTGGCTGGTCGCCAGACGCAGCGGCCGGCTCTCATCCGCCCCGAGGCAGGTGAGGCAAGCCATCAGCAGCGCGGCGAGAGGACGCATCGGGCCCAGACTTTCCGGTCCATGGCCAAACGCAAACCATTTGCGTTAGCAGGGGTTCGCCGAGTTTTTGCGTTTGCCAACCCCCCCCGCTTACCTAGCCCATAGAGGTTCTATGCCCTCCCTCCTGCCCTCGTGCCTGGCGGCGCTGGCGCTTTGCCTGTCCTTCCCCCCGCTCCTGGCGCAGCAACCCGCGGCCAACGCGGCGGCGGGCGCCCCGGATAAGGCGGTCCTGGTCAAGGACGTCCGTTTCAGCCAGACCCGCATGAACGGCATGGCCACCAACCCCTGGAACCGGGTGGAGGTCGTGCTGGACGCCCGCTCCAATCCCGATCCCAAGGCCCTCAACAAGCGCTGGGTCGACCGGGTGAAGGTCACCGTCACGCTCGGCTTCAACAACAAGAACAACGCCAAGAACCTCGAGGAGTGGAGCTTCTACCGCGCCTCCGCGACGGTCCTCACCATGGAGGTCAACTCGGCGCGCTCGGTGTTCTTCTACCTGCCAGGCGACATCGTGAAGCGCGACGCGCTGCGCAAGGACCCCGACGTCCATTTCGTCGAGCTCGAGGTCGCCGGCACGCCCCAGTCCCTGTTCGACGCGCGCGGCGCCTTCGTCGCCGACCAGAAGGCCGCGGTGGCCAAGCTGCTCACCGAGAAGGCCGCCTTCGACAACGTGAAGGGCTTCGCCGACCGCGGCTGCCTCGGCAACGCCGGCTTCCTGCGCCCCCATTACCTCGTCGACAACCTCGAGGCGGACGTCGCCCGGTTCTCCCCCGAGTTCGTCCGCGAGGACCTCTCGTCCCGCTGACCCCGAGCCGCCCCGCACCATGAGCGCGAGCGCCAAGTCCTCCACCGTCGTCAACCTCGGCGCCGGCCACGTGTCGGTGTCGACCTTCTCCGCCCAGGCCGGCCGCCTGACCCTCGAGCGCGTGATCGTCCAGGACCTGCCCCCCGGCCTCGCCGGCGAGGAGGAATGGATCGCCGCCGCCCTCGAGGCCCTCCGCGGCCTCGTCCAGCAGCACGAGCTCTCGGGCGTCGCCACCGTCGTCGTCCCCGGCTTCCTCCTCCTCTCCAAGCCCCTCAAGGTCGCCCAGGTCGAGAAGGAGCGCCAGGCCCAGATCGTCGCCTTCGAGGCCCAGAACGCCATTCCCTACCCGCTCTCCGAGGTGGTCTGGGGCAGCCAGGTGCTCGCCTCCGACGGCGTCGAGGCCGAGGTCCTCCTCTTCGCGCTGCGCACCGACGTCGCCACGCGCCTCGCCAACGAGATCGCCGCCACCGGGCTGCGCCCCGCGGGCATCCAGGCCGCGCCCCTCCTCGACAGCCAGACGTGGCGCCTCGCCTCGGGCGACGCCGCGGAGGAGGTCCTCATCGTCCACGTCGGCTCGCGCACGACGAACCTGACCTTCGCCGGACCCTCCGGCATGAGCGTCCAGACCGCCACGCTCGGCGGCAACACCGTCACCCAGGGCGTCTCCGACAACACCGGCAACGCCTTCGCCAACGCCGAGGCGCTCAAGGTCGGCTTCTTCACCGGCGTCGTCCAGCTCGCCGAGGGCGACCCCCAGGCCGCCGCGCTCGTCGCCAACGCCCAGGCCTTCTCGCGCCGCCTCGCGCAGGACATCAACCGCCGCCTCATCAACCTCAAGCGCACCCATCCGGCCCGCCAGCCCGCGCGCGTGCTCCTCGCCGGCCGCGGCTCGATGCTCCCCGGCCTCCGCGAGCAGCTCGCCGAGACGCTCCGCCTGCCCGTCGACGCCCTCGACCCCCTGGCCGCCGTCTCGCTCGGCGCCAACGTCAACCCCGAGTACGTCGAGGCCGTCCGCGCCCAGCTCTCCGAGCCCATCGGCGAGGCCGCCCGCCTCGTCCTGCCCGACCCCGCCGGCGTCAACCTGATCCCCGCCCCGATCGCCGAGCAGATCGCCTTCAACGCCCGCAAGCCGATCCTGCTCGCCGCCGCCGCCCTCCTCGCGCTCGCGCCCATCCCGGCCTGGTGGTTCCTCCAGGACGCCGCGTCCGCCGCCGCCGCCCGCGTGGGCGTGGTGAAGTCGCGCGAGGTCGAGCTGACCGGCCGCCGCGGCGAGATCCTCGGCCTGCGCCAGAAGGCCGCCGAGGTCGCCGCCACCAACGCCCAGCTCGACTCGGTCGTCGTCTCCCGCTCCCACTGGAACGACTTCCTCGTCGAGCTGCAGTCGCAGGTGCTCTCCGCCCGCCACCAGTGGGTCGAGGAGCTGCGCGTCCGTCGCGACCAGCCCGCCGCCCCCGCGCCCGCCGAGGGCGAGCCCGCGGCCCCGCCGCCGCCCGCGGTGACGAAGGTCGTCCTCAGCGTGCGCCTCCTGTTGCCCGAGGTCGCCCCCGGCAAGGACGCCGTGATCAACGCCGAGGTCTTCCGCCGCCGCCAGCGCGAGCTCGTGGAGGCCCTCCGCAAGAACAGCTTCGTGGAGGCGATCCCCGACTCGGAGATCCGCGCCGACACCTCGCAGCCCAACCTCCCCCGCCTGTCCCTGACCCTCGTGATCAAGCAGGACAAGTCCCTCTGAAGCCGTGGCCAACCGTCCCCATCTCCCCTTCCAGGTCGCCCTCGGCGCGCTCGGCCTCGTCTTCGCCGCCGGCTGCGTGCTCGCCTACAACGCCTACGCCGCCCAGGCCAAGGCCGACGCCGACCTGCGGCGCGTGACCTCGGCGGTGAACGCCCTCGTGAGCGGGGCCGCCCTGCCCGAGGGCGGCGACCCCGTCGCGCTCAACGCCGACAACGTCGCCGCCGCCTCGGCCGACCTCGCCGCGCTCCAGGCCCGCCAGGAGGCCCTCCGCAACGCCATCGCCGGCGCCCCCGAGAGCCAGATCGACTCGCGCTTCGTCGGCATCGCCAACGAGCTCGGCACCCAGATCCAGGAGTCCGTCAGCCGCTGGCGCCGCCTCGCCCAGTCCAAGGACGTCCGCCTGCCCTCGCGCGAGGAGGCCTGCTTCGGCTTCCGTCGCTACGTCCTCAACCGCGGCACCCAGCCGCAGCGCCTGTACCGCGAGGTCGACCGCCAGCGGAAGATGATCGAGTGGATCCTCGAGACCCTCGTCGAGGCCAAGGCCCCCGCCGCGCCCCTGCTCATCCAGTCCATCGACCGCGAGCCGATCGAGACCTTCCCCGCCGTCGCGGGCCCCGCAGGCGACAGCCAGGCCTTCACCCTCGACACGCCCTCCGCCGAGGCGCTCGCCGTGCGGCTGCAGTCCGACGAGTTCGTGCTCTCGGGCCACAGCTTCCGCCGCCCCGGCCTCGTCGGTTCCTTCGCCTTCCGGGTCCGCTTCGTGGGCCGCTCCGACACCCTGCGCGCCTTCGTCAACCTCGTGCAGAACTCGGGCAAGCCCGTCGCCATCTCCGGCATCGAGATCACCCAGCCCTCGGCCGAGACCCTCAAGGAGCTCGTCTCCAACGGCGCCAACCTCGGCGCCGGCCCCGCGGCCGCCCCCGCCCCCGCGCCCTTCTTCCCGACCCTCGGCGCGGCCGGGCCCGCCGAGGCTCCCGCGGCTCCCGCCAAGGCCGAGCGTCTCAGCGTCATCCCCACCGGCGCCTCCGAATACACGGTGCGCCTTGAGTACCTCTTCCCCGTGACCGAGACCCCCGCGGCTCCCGCCAAGTGACCATGTCCCAGCGCAACGACATCCTGAAGCTTGCCGGCGCCGGCGCGCTCTTCCTCGGCAGCCTCGTCTTCGGGCTGCTTTGGATCCGCCCCATGGCCAAGGAGGCCGCCCAGCGCGGTCCCGCCGGCGCCCCCGCCGGCGCGGCCTATCCCGCGTTCACCCGCGACGACGAGCTCGCCCTGCGCGCCAACTGGACGCGCCCCGAGGACGGCGAGGACGGCTGGAACTACGACCTCTTCGACTCCGTGCCCACCGTCTGGGACGACCAGCTCAAGGAATACCTCCCCCGGGATTACACCCCTCCCGTGGTCCCCGATTTCGGGATCAAGTTGGTCAAGCTGGGGCACCCCCGCTACCCGGTGATGCTCCGCACCACCCTCGCCTCCCCCAAGGGTGAGGCCGAGCGCATCTTCTTCCTCGACAACCTGGAGACCAAGGCCGGCTTCGAGGCCCGCCTCAACCGTCCGGTCGCCGAGCTGGGGATCACCCCCGTGGCCTTCAAGGAAGTCGTGACACCCGATGCCCAGGGCGTGCCCGTCCGCCGCAAGGTGTTGACCATCAAGGACTCGAAGCTGGGCAAGACCCTGGAGATCGACGACGTCGCCCCGCTCGAGTTCAAGGACCGCATCGACATCGTGCTCAAGGCCGACGCCGGCGAGCCCACCTGGACCTTCGCCGCGGTCGGCGCCACCTTCGAGCACAACGGCGCCACCTTCGTCGTCAAAGGGGTTGACCTCGCCGCCGGCACGGTGACAGTTGACAAAACGTTTACGTTGAACCCGCGCAAGGGTCCCCGCACCTTCACCGAGACCCTGTCGCTGGCTCCCGCCGCCCCCGCGAAACCCGCCACGGCGCCCCTCCCCACCGCCCCCGCCCCCCCCGCCCCCGCCGCCAACGGCACGCCCGCCGCCTTCCCCCTCTTCCCTTCCGCACGTCCTCAATGAGCTCCCCCACTCGTTTCCCGCTCCTCGCCCTCTTGGCGGCCGCCTGCGCCGTCACGGCCCAGGACGCCCCCTCCTCGCCTGAGGATGCGCTCTATCAGCTTCACCAGAAGGCCGACGCCGCCTCGCTGAGCGGCGACCTCGCCGGCGCCAAGGCCGCCTACGAGGAGATCCTCAAGCTCAAGGCCGACGACATCGGCGCGCGCGAGGCCATCGCCCGCATCGAGGCCGAGCTCGCCGCCGCCCGCCGCGCCGCCGAGCAGGCCGAGGCCGCCAAGCAGCTGGCCAACACCCCGCTGCTCGACGCCGTCACCCAGGAGCGCGCCGCCCTCTTCGCCGAGGTCGACGCCGCCGTCTCCGAGGCCCTCGCCCTCGCCGAGGCCGGCCGCAACGACCAGGCCCTCTCCCTCCTCAAGCAGGCCGAGGCCGCCCTCCCCGCCAGCGCCGGCGCCAAGCCCACCCGCGACCGCCTCGAGCTCGCCCGCCAGCAGATCCTCGCCGCGCGCGAGGCCGGCGAGTCCGGCTCCGACCGCCTCGTCAACGAGCGCATGCGCGAGGTCGCCCGCCGCAACCAGGCCAAGGTCGACAAGGCCGAGGACCACATCTCCGAGGCCCGCTCCCTCATCCGCGACAACGAGCTCGACGCCGCCAACGCGGAGCTCGACAAGGCCAACACCGAGCTGCCCGGCAACATCGCCACCCAGCCCCTCCGCCGCGAGATCCTCGGCCTCCGCGCCACCATCCTCGCCGAGCGCGTCACCCAGGCCATCGACGCCCGCGACCTGCCCCGCGCCCTGATCTTCCTCAAGGAGTACGAGAAGCTCGTCACCAACAAGGAGAACGAGCTCGACGACCTCGCCTACCAGCGCCTCCTCAAGCTCTACCAGGCCCGCCGCAGCGACCCCTCCTACCGCGGCATCGACGAGATCTCGCCCGGCCTCCAGGCCAAGGACGCCAAGGTCGAGGAGCTGCTCGTCAAGGGCCGCGCCCGCTACCTCTACGGCGACTACCAGGGCGCCCTCGACACCTACCGCGAGGTCCTGCAGTACCAGCCTCAGAACCCCGAGGCCAAGGCCTACCAGGTCCGCATCCGCAAGCTCCTCTCCGAGAACTCCGGCCAGTGGAACCGCGGCGTGACCAAGGGCAAGCTCCTCGAGCTGCTCGACGAGTCCTGGAAGCTCCCCGAGGTCTACAACCGCGAGAGCACCGCGACCGAGAAGCAGGTCATCGACCCCGTCCTGCAGAAGCTCAAGGACATCACCGTCCCCGAGCTCCCCATCAAGGACTTCCCCCTCAACCGCGCGCTCGAGGTCATCCAGACCGCCGCCCAGGCATACGACAAGGACCAGAAGGGCGTGAACATCGTCCTCATCGACCCCGAGAAGCGCAACCCGAGCGTCAACATCACGCTCCGCAACGTCTCGCTCGACAAGGCCATCGACATCGTCCTGCGCCAGGTCAACTACACCTTCACCGTCAACGACGGCATCATCGAGGTCCGCCCCGACTCCGGCTCGAGCGACCTCGAGACCGACTTCTTCCCCCTGCCCGACGCGGCCGTGACGAAGATGACCGGCATCTCCGCCGCCTCCTCCGGCAACTCCGGCGCCTCCAATCCCTTCAGCCCCGGCGTCGGCGCCGGCCCCGGTGATGTCGGCGGCGCGAGCCCCCGCGAGGTCGCGATCCGCAACTTCTTCACCCGCTCCGGCGTGAACTTCGAGGTCCAGGGCGCCACCCTCGCCTGGGACGGCGCGATGCTCACCGCCACCCAGACCCGCAAGAACCTCGACCGCATCCGCAACATCCTGCGCCGCTACTCCGACACCAAGCAGGTGCACATCGAGGCCAAGTTCATCGAGGTCAACGAGCAGACCCTCAACGAGCTCTCCGCCAACTGGCAGCTCTCGCAGACCGTCGGTGGCCAGGAGATCATCCGCGCCCGCACCGGCCTGCGCGGTGTCAACGAGGCCTTCGGCGAGACCTCTGTCGCCAACCCCGGCCGCATCCTGTCGTCCTCGACGCAGACCGACCCCGTCACCGGCGTCGTCACCATCGTCCAGAACCCGGCCCTGGAGATCCCCAACACGCCCCCGAACATCCCCCGCGGCAACTTCGGCACCCCCGACTTCACCTTCGGCGGCGCCAACGGCGCGGGTCTCGTGGGCATGATCGGCTCCTACGACCTCTCGCTCTTCCTGCGCGCCATCGAGCAGAACAACGGCTCGGACCTCATGTCCGCGCCCAGCCTGACGGTGGTGGACAACAAGACCGCCACCATCCGCATCGTCCAGACCCTCCGCTACCCCGACTCCTACGGCGACGTGCAGTCCAACGTCGGCCAGGCCGGCGGTCAGAACGGCGGCGGCGGCGCCGGCGTCACCATCACCGCGGGCACGCCCCAGGACTTCAAGGAGCAGGACGTCGGCGTCATCCTCGAGGTCACCCCGGCCGTCCAGCAGGACGACTCCATCGCCCTCAACCTCAAGCCCCACGTCATCGAGTTCGAGGGCTTCGTGGAGTACGGCGGCACCTCCGTCGCCATCCAGGGCAACACCACCGTCACCGTCCCCTCGGGCTTCTTCCAGCCGATCTTCTCGCACCGCGAGGTCACGACCGACGTCACGATCTTCGACGGCGCGACGGTCGTCATCGGGGGACTCACCCGCGAGGAGGTCAAGACCGTCAACGACAAGGTCCCCGTGCTCGGCGACATCCCGCTGCTCGGCGCGGCCTTCCGCTCCAACGGCAAGACCACCAGCAAGCGCAACCTCATGGTCTTCGTGACCGCCAACCTGATCTCGCCCGGCGGCTCCACCCTCCGCAGCAAGGTCGGCGGCGTGAACAACGGCGCCACCTTCTCGAACCCCGTGGTCGTGACGCCCGGCGGCGCCGCCTACCGCGAGGTCACCGAGGCCGCGCCCGCCGCCCAGGGCGCCGCGCCCGCCGGCTCGCGCTGATCCCCGCGCGATCCCGACACCGAGGCCCGCCGAAAGGCGGGCCTCCTTGTTTGGGCTGGTCGGCCGCGGGCTCGCCGCGGATGATGGCGCCATGAGGTGGCTGCTCGTCGACGGCTTCAACCTGGCGTTCCGCAGCCACTTCGCGATGGAGCGCATCGGCCTGCGGCGGCCGGACGGCTTCCCGACCGGCGCCCTGCACGGCTGGGTGCGCACCCTGTGGTCGATCGAGGACGCCGAGAAGCCCGACCGCACCGTCGTCTTCTTCGACCTCGGCGGCTCCGACCGCCACCTCGCCGCGCTTCCCGACTACAAGGCGCAGCGCGACGAGACCCCTCCCGACCTGGTGCTGCAGATCCCGGAGCTCAAGCGCCTCACCGCGCTCATGGGGCCGCGCGTGGTGGAGATCTCCGGCGTCGAGGCCGACGACCTCCTCGCCTCCGCCGCCAGGCGCCTCGTCGCCGACGGCCACGAGGTCGTCATCGTCAGCGCCGACAAGGACTTCGGCCAGTGCGTCGGCGGCCCCGTCGCCCAGCTCCTGCCCCCGCCCACCGCCAACCCCGCCCTCGGCTGGCGCCGCCTCGACGCCGCGGGCGTGACGGAGAAGTTCGGCGTGCCCCCCGCGCTCATCCCCGACTACCTCGCCCTGGTCGGCGACACCTCGGACAACATCCCCGGCCTGCGCGGCGTCGGCCCCAAGACCGCCGTGAAGTGGCTGCAGGAGCACGGCTCCCTCGAGGGCGTGCTCGCCGCCGCCGACCGGCTCGAGCCCGCCCGCTTCCGGGAGCAGGTCGCGGCCGAGGCCGGCCGCATCCGCGTCAACCTCGGGCTCGTCCGCTTCAAGGACGACTTCCCCTTCGATCCCGCGGAGCGCGGCGCCGGCGACCCCGCGGCCCTCGAGGCCTACCTCGAGTCCATGGGCATGCAGTCGAGCGCCAAGGTCGCTCGTCGCCGCGCCGCCGAGCGCGCCGCCAAGGCCCAGGGCGAGCTCTTCTGAGCCCGGGCAAGGAAAAGGGCCCGCCGGTCGGCGGGCCCTCGTCTCGCGGTCCGGAGCCGGATCAGGCCTTGGCGGCCTTCTCCTTCTTGGCCTCTGCCTTGGGGGCCTCGCCGGCCTCGGCCTGCTGCTGGGCGAGAGCCCGCTCGGCCTCCTCCTTGGTCAGGGCGACGAAGAAGATGCCGGCCTGGATGTCGGCGACGTAGTTGCGGGTGAGGGAGAAGCCGTAGGTTTTCGCCATGGTGGCGTTGTCCTCGTTGAGCTTCTTCTCGGCGGCGGCGAAGGCCTCCTGGGCCTTCGTCTTGTCCTCGCCCTCGGGCAGGCGCTCGGCCTGGGCGCGGAGTTGGACGGCGGCCTCCCGATTGGCCTGGATGATCTTGACGTCGCGCTCGAAGGACTGGACGGCGGGGCCGCGAAGGGTCGAGACGTGGAGCAGCTTGGAACTGTCGCGCACGACGACCTCCTCCTCCTTGAACTCCTTGTTCTCGCGGTGCTTGGTCAGCTCCTCGTCGGTCACCGGCGTGAGCAGGCGCACCACGGTGTTGAGGATGAAGTTGGGGCGTTGGGCGAGGGCGACGGCCGAGAAGCCGTAGACCTTCTGGAAGAGGCCGTCCTTGCCCTGGAGGTCGCGGATTTCCTGCTCTCGCACCTTGGCGAGGGCATCCTTCTCCGCCGTGGTCAGCGCGCCCTGGATGCGCTGCTCCACGCCTTGCAGCTGGCGGACTTGGTTGGCCAGGGAGGTGAATTGGTTGCGGAACTGGTCGAGGGCCTGGGCGCTCTGCATGTGCAGCACGCTCTCGAAGAGCATGTTGTTGAGGGCGATGCGCTCGGCCTTGGGGCGCTTCTGCTCGGCGGCGGGGGTCTCGGTGGTGCTCATGGGCGTAGGGTAGGGGGTTGGGGGTTGGAAATCACTTGGCCGCGGGAGCGGGCTTGGCGGCGTCCTTCGCGTCGGCGGCGGCCTTGTCGATCTGCTTGTTCTCCTCGTCGGAGAGCAGGACGTAGAGCTTGGCCTCGGCGACCTGGGTGGCGAGGGCGTCGCTGTAGGCGTAGCCGTTGGCCTTGGCGAAGTCCGCCTCGGCCTCGTTGACGTCCTTCTGCACGCGCGTGATGGCCTCGGCCACCTTGCGCTTGTCGTCCTCCTTGGTGAGCTTGGGCTGGAGCTCGAGGAGCTGCTGCAGGCGCTGGCGGGCCTCGCCGACGGACTTGAGCTGGAGCTGGAAGGTCTCGACCTCGACGGCGCCGGTCACCGTGCCGCGCTGCTGGAGCTTCTTGCCCGAGGCCTCGACGATGGTGGCCTTGTCGAAGTTGGCGGTGGCCGCCAGCTTGATGTACTCGTCCTCGGTCAGCACCTTGTAGACGCCGACCTTGGTGGGCACGACGAGGTACTGGCGGGTGAGGTCGAAGCCGTAGGCCTTGTTCATCGACTGGTTCGACTCGGAGAGCTTCTTGAGCTGGCCCTCGAGCTGGCGCTGGCGGGCCTCCTTCTCGGGGCTGGTCAGGGCGAGGTCGAGGAGCTGCTTGGTCTGGGCGGCGGTCTGGCGCTCGTTGGAGATGGACTGCACGTCGCGCTGGAAGGCCTCGAACTCGGCCGGGCTCTTGATGTCGCGCACCTTGGCGAGGCGACGACCCTGGATCTCGAGGACCTCGAGGGTCTGGGTTTCGGCCTTGGGCGCTTCCGCGGCGGGCGCGGGAGCCGGAGCGGCGGCGGGCTTGTCCTGCGCCGAGAGCGTCAGGGTGAGAAGGCAGGCAAGGAGAGTCCTCATGGGGGTAGGCGGTAAGGTCTTAAGACTGCCCGTTGATGGGCCGGATGCCAATAAAAAGCGGCTTTTTTGGCCCGGAGTTATTCACCAAGGGCCTTTTTCAGCGCCCCCAGCAGGTCGAAGGCCGCCAATTCCCGCTGAAACGACTCGTCGGCCAGCAAGGCCTCCACCTTGGGGTGGTCCAACAAGGCGAGGTAGTCCCCGCTCCGGGTGAGGCGTTTCACCTCCGGGTCGCCCCAGGCTGTGTAGAAGGTCGGGTGCGAGGCGAGGGCCCTGACCCGGGGGTTATCCATCAGTCGCCGGTTGGCCGCAGGGTCGGCCATGACCTTGCGCCCGGCCCTCACGATTTCCCGGGGGGTCTCGGGCCAGGCCTCCATCGAGCCTATCCAATCCAGCCCCGGCAGCTGGGCGATCTCCCCCAGCGCGCTCGGCGCCGGGGCGGGGCGGGGTTGGAGCTCGCGCTCCCAGGCCGCGTGCTGGCCCCAGGCGGTCATCACCGCGAGCCACGCCAACCCGCCCGTCCAGCAGCCGACCATCGCCCCCATCACGGGGTTCTCCGACTCGCCGGTCTCGGCGATCGGCTTGCCCGCCCTCCAGATTATGAACAGCAGGACCAGCCACGAGAGGAGGGCGGCCGTTAGGAAGCCGGCCGGCCCGCGCAGAATCCAAGGCACCCCGACCTGCCCGAGCCAGGCGTGCCCCAAGTCCGGCCCGAGCCACGCCCCGAGCGCCAAGGCGCCGATCGCCGCCAAGGGGGCGGCCAACTGCCGCAACGGCCCGCGCCGGTAGCCGGAACGGGCGCCGAGGATGAGGCAAAGGACGAACGCGGCCATCGCCAGCGCCTGGGCCCAGGTCCACGAATCCATGCGCTTTTTTCCGATTTTCCGCCCTCGGAGGCGAGGAGAAAGCCGCCAAGAGGCTTGATTCCCCCTCGGCGGCTCGGCAACCTCCGACCCCTTCCCGGTACGCCGCTTTAGCTCAGTTGGTAGAGCATCTCATTCGTAATGAGAGGGTCGTCGGTTCAAGTCCGACAAGCGGCTCCACCGGCGAAGTTCCCCTCCCGCTTGCCCCCCCAACCCTTCCTCCTCCCCTCATGGGTCGAATGAGCAAGCAGACTTCCGCCCGACGCGCCGACGGCCTGAGCCGGTCCTACGACCGTCAGTTCCGCTCCGACGCCGCCTACCGCGCCGGCCTCCCCGACGTGCAGAACACGGACGCCTCCCTCATCCAGGGCGCCAACGTCCCCATCCAGCACGTCGGCATCTCCGGCTTCCGCCTGCCCATGGCCGTGCGCTCGCGCGACGGCAAGGTCCACACCCTCGAGTGCTCGGTGACCGGCACCGTCTCCCTCGCCGCCGACCTCAAGGGCATCAACATGTCCCGCATCCTGCGGACCTTCTACGACTTCAAGGACCGCCCCCTCGACCACGCCCTCCTCGAGGAGATCCTCCTCCGCTACAAGCGGGAGATGGGCTGCAGCCGCGCGCGCCTGCTCGTCGAGTTCCGCTACCCGATCCTCCAGCGCTCGCTCCGCTCCGGCCTCGAGGGCTGGCAGTATTACCGCGTCGTCCTCGAGGGCGGGCTTGACGACCTCGACCGCTACCAGCGCCGCACGCACTTCGACTTCGTCTACTCCTCGGCCTGCCCCTGCTCGGCCGACCTGACCGAGCACGCCCGCGAGGTGCGCCAGGTCTACGGCATCCCCCACTCCCAGCGCTCCAAGGCCCGCGTCATCGTCGAGAGCCACCCCGGCAAGCCGCTGTCCGTCGAGGACATCCAGGAGCTCTGCCTCGCCGCCCTCCAGACCGAGACCCAGGTCATGGTGAAGCGCGAGGACGAGCAGGCCTTCGCCGAGCTCAACGGCGCCTACCCGAAGTTCGTGGAGGACGCCGCCCGCCTGGTCTACGAGCAGCTCGACGCCGACGGCCGCGTGCGCGACTTCGTCGTGGCCTGCTCCCACCTCGAGTCCCTGCATTCCCACGACGCCGTCTCGGTGATCAACAAGGGCCTGCCCTCCGGCCTCCCCGCCGACTTCCAGGCCTTCAGAGACCTCGTCTGCTGAACTTTCCGCCGTTGCGCCCTCCCTCCGCCCGCGCAACCTGCGGACCTAGGAGGGGGTAGCTCAGCCGGATTAGAGCAGCGGTTTTCTAAACCGCCGGTCGCGGGTTCGAGTCCCGCCCCCCTCGCCCCTTTCCATGGAGCCCCTCCATCTCGCGCGCGACGGCGCCTCGCTCGGCATCCACGCCCAGGGCGAGGTCCTCGCGGGCTTGGCGGACGGGCGGTTCCGGCCGTCCGACCTCTCGTGGTCGCCGGGCGAGCCCGCCTGGGCCCCGCTCCGCGCCCGGCCCTGGGTCGCCGGCGTCCTTCCGCGCTCCGAGCCCCTCGCCTGGGAGGACCCGTCGCGCCGCTGGCACGTCGCCCTCTTGCCCACGCTCCGCCGCACCCTGCTCGCGCCGTCCGCGGCCTTCGCGCCCGCGCCCTCTCCGGAGCCCCTCCGCCTCGGTCCGCCCCTCGCCTGGCACCTCCTGCTCGCCACCTTCGCCAACCTCCTCGGCCTCGGCTGGGCGCACTGGCTCGTCCGCCCCTACTGGGAGCAGGCGCGCCTGCTCACCAGGGAGCTCCTGCCCGAATGGGTCACAATCCTCGGCTACCTCGGGCTCTGGGCCCTGGCCACGCCGGTGCTCGTGCTCGGCGGCGCCTTCCTCGCGGCCTTCTACCTCCACGGCTTCCTCCGCCTTGTGGGCGCCGGGGCCGCCGGCTGGAGGTCGACCTTCCGGGTGCTCAACTACGTCGGCGGCTCGGCCAACCTGCTCCTCGCCATCCCCTTCCTCGGCATCCTCGCCGGCCCCTGGGGCCTCGGCTGCGCGATGGCCGGGCTCGCCTCCGCCCACGGGGCCTCGCGCCCGCGGGTGGGCGTGGCGCTGACCCTGGCCGCCGGGGTCGTGGCCTTCGCGGCCCTCGGCGCGCTCCTGCTGGTCGTGCTCGCCTTCACGATGCGCCTCGTCTGAGGATGCCTTATGGAAATTCACGTCGCCCGCGATGGCTCGGCCCTCGGTGTGTTCTCACCCGATGAGGTGCGCGCCGGCCTGACCGAGGGTCGCTTCCGCGGCTCCGACCTCGCCTGGCGCGCCGGCATGGGCGCCTGGACGCCCCTCGCTGAGTGGCCGGAGTTCGGGTCCGTCACCGCCTTCGCCAAGGTCGACGAGGCCGGGCTCGCCGGCATCGAGTGGGAGACGCGCCCCTCGCTCGGCTCGGTCCTGCGCGGCATCTGGATGATGGTCCTGCGTCCCGCGGAGCTCGCCGCCGCCAAGCTCGGCTTCGGCCGTTCCCTCGGCGGCGCCTACCTGGCCCTCCTCGTCGGTCTGCTGCCCTTGCTCGGGCTCATCCTTCTCAACCAGACGGTCGAGCCCCTCCAGCGCGAGGTCCTCGTCACGCTCGCCGAGTCCTTCAATCCCGACGTCGCCGCCGGCATGCGCGAGGGCTTCGAGGCCGAGGCCAACGACCCCGATGCCCCGGGTGCCATCGCGATGCTCTGCGGCGTCACCTGCGTCCTGGCTATCCTGCCCCTTCTCGTCGCCCTCCTCGGCCTCGTGCAGTGGCCCTTGCTCCGCCTCTTCGGGGTCAAGGTCCCGGTGGAGCGCGCGGCCTCGGCCGAGATGCTGAGCTTCACCTGGCTGTTCGCCGGCATTCTCCCGCTGTCGCTGGTGATCTCGGCCTTCGGCCTCGTCTCGCCCGGCGGTAGCCTCCTCCTCGGTCTTCTTCTCCAGCTCGCCTTCCTGATCCTACAGGTCCGCGCCCTGGGTCATGCCCTTCAGTGCGGCTTCTGGCGGGCGCTCGGCGCCAAGCTCCTCCTGTTCGCGGTCTTCTGCGCCTGCTGCTGCTGCATCAGCCTGTTGATCGAGTTGGCGGGCGCCGCCTCGGCGGCGTAAGGTCCGGCGATGATCCGGCTCGTTCGCCGCCCGCTCATCCCCGGCGAGTTCGACGCCGAGCGTTGGCTGCCGCCGCTCTTCGTCGCCGGGCTCGCCGCGGCTTGGGCCTACCTCACCTGGGTCGGGTCCACCCCGGGCTGTCTTTTCCGCCGCCTGACCGACGTCCCTTGCCTGGCCTGCGGCGGCACCCGCTGCGTCCGCGCCCTCACCCAAGGCGAGATCCTCGCCGCCCTGGCCTATAATCCGGCGGTTTTCCTCGCCGGGACGCTGGCGACGGCATGGACGGCCTGGTCGGTCGTCGCCCGCCTGCGCGGCGACCCCCTGCGGGTCCGCCTCGCCACCGATGCCCGCGGCGAGCGGCGACTGAGATGGGGGCTCGCCATCGCCCTCGTTCTGCATTGGATGTGGCTTGCTTGGACCCTGCCTCGCTGATGCCCCGCTGGCTGAGCCGCACCCTCCGTTGGTCGGCCTACGCGCTCGGCGTCGTCTGGCTCGGCCTGATGTCGGTCTGGCTCGCCCACGTCTTCGCCGACACCAAGGGCAAGGCCGAGATCGAGCACGCGCTCCTCGACGTCGCCGACTTGGTCCGCGAGTCCGACCTTGCCCCGCGCGCGGTGGTCGACGCGCTCGACGACTGGGCCGACACGCTCCCGATCGTCATCGGGACCCCGGTGCCCGCGCCCGCGCCGTCCGCCGACGCGCCCTCGCCCTACGGCGACCCCTCGGGCGGCGGCTGGCTCGCCCTCGCCAACCCCGGCTTCAACGTCGGCTACGACGAGACGGAGCGGCTGCCGCGCTGGGCGACCTACCGCGCGCTCCCCGTCAAATTCCTCCCTCCCGACCGCCCCTCGCGCTTCCGCGTCGACCGGCGCACCCAGGCCCAGGTGCGCACCGAGGTCTACGCCCGCTCCGGCTACGACCGCGGGCACCTCGCCCCCAACCATATCCTGGCGGTCGCGCACGGCCCCGAGGCCCAGCTGGCGAGCTTCCTCATGTCGAACGTCGCCCCCCAGCTGCCCGGCCTCAACGCCGGCCTCTGGCGCGACCTCGAGCAGCGCGTCGCCCATCGCTACGTTCGCCGCTACGGCGAGGTCTGGGTCGCCTGCGGCCCGGTGCTCGACGCCGAGGCCACCGCCCGCCGCATCGGCCCGCCGGAGTCGCCGGTGCGCGTGCCCGACGCCTTCTGGATGGTCGTGGCCGAGCGCACCGACGCCGGCGCCCTGCGCGTCCTCGCCTTCCTCGTGCCGCACCGCGAGATCTGGCGCGACCCCAACCCCTCCGCCTACCTCGTCTCGGTCGACCAGGTCGAGCGCCTCACCGGCCTCGACTTCTTCCCGGCCTTGCCCGCGCGGACCCAGGACGCGCTCGAGCGCGAGCCGGCGCCGCGGGCTTGGTGAGGCCCTCGCGTAGCGCCTCGCGCGTGGCGAGCAGGACGCAGTCCGACCCGTCGGCGGTGGGCAGCCAGTCCAGCCGCAGGCGCGGCCACTCGACCTCGATGGCGCCGCGCAGGCCGCCGATCTCCATCGCCAGCAGCCCGCGGGGCGCGAGGCGCTCCGCGGCCTGGGCGAGGAGGGTGCGCACGACGCCGAGGCCGTCCCGTCCCGAGAAGAGCGCCATGTCGGGCTCGCGCCGGAACTCGTCGGGCAGCGTCGCGCGCAGCTCCTCCGGCTCGTAGGGCGGGTTCGAGACGACGAGGTCGAACGGCCCGCGCGCGTCGCCGAGGCCGTCGCCGCGCGAGAGGCGGACGCGCCCCTCCAGGCCGTGGTCGGCGACGTTCAGGCGGGCGACCTCGAGGGCGTCCGCGGAGAGGTCGGTGGCGTCGACCGTCGCGCGCGGGAAGGCCTTCGCGAGGTGGATGGCCAGGCAGCCCGAGCCCGTGCAGGCGTCGGCCGCGCGCCGGACCTTGTCGGCGCCCAGGAGCTCGGCGAGCAGGGGGATGTGCTCGATGAGGTAGGAGCGAGGGATGAGCACCCGGCGGTCGACGCGGAAGCGCAGGCCGCCCTGCCAGGCCTCGCCCGTCAGGTAGGCCGTCGGCTCGCGGTCGTACACGCGCCGCTCGAGGAGGTCGCGCAGGCGGGCCGCCGCCGGCGCGGGCATCGGGCGGGGCAGGGCCTCGCCGAGCGCCTCCCACGGCAGGCCGAGGGCGTGGGCGAGCAGGGTCCAGACCTCCTCGCGCGCGTCGAGGAAGCCCTGTCCGTGCGACGCGCCCTCCCGGGCGAGCAGGCGCTCGCCGAAGGCCGACCAGTCGGCGGCCGTCCGGAGGCGCCGGAGCGCGGTCTCGGGCAGGCGGCGGGCGCCCATGGCCGCCTCAGGTGAGGGGCGCGGACGACCAGAGCTCCTTCGGCGTGCGCTCGAAGAAGTCCTCGAGGTACTTCGTCGTGGCGCCGCCCTGGCGGAACACGGGGTCCTTCATGATCGCGCGGCACACCGGGATGGTGGTGTGCACGCCGCGGATGATGTACTCGCCGAGGGCGCGGTGCATGCGGTCCATCGCCTTCTGGCGGTTGGCGCCGACCGAGATGATCTTGGCCACCATCGAGTCGTAGAGCGGCGGGATGGTGTAGCCGGAGTAGCAGTGCGAGTCGATGCGCACGCCGTGGCCGCCCGGGGCGTAGTAGAGGCCGATGGTGCCGGGGCTGGGGGCGAAGTTGCGCGCGGGGTCCTCCGCGTTGATGCGGCACTCGATGGCGTGGCCGGTGATCCTGATGTCGCGCTGGTCGAGCTCGAGCTTCTCGCCGCAGGCCACGAGGATCTGGCGCCGCACCAGGTCGAGGTCGGTGACCTCCTCGGTCACGCCGTGCTCCACCTGGATGCGGGTGTTCATCTCCATGAAGTAGTAGTTCCCGTTCTTATCGACGAGGAACTCCATGGTGCCGGCGTTCTGGTAGCCGATGGACTCGGCCAGGCGGACGGCGGTCTTGCCCATCGTCTCGCGCAGCTTGGGGGTGAGGAAGGGCGAGGGCGCCTCCTCGATGAGCTTCTGGTGGCGGCGCTGCACCGAGCAGTCGCGCTCGCCGAGGTGGATGACCTTGCCGTGCTCGTCGGCGAGGATCTGGAACTCGATGTGGCGGGGTTGCTCGATGTACTTCTCGATGTAGACCGAGCCGTTGCCGAAGGCCTTCTCGGCCTCCATGCGGGCGCTGTCGAACTCCTTGGCAAAGGCCGCGGCGTTGTGGACGATGCGCATGCCCTTGCCGCCGCCGCCGGCGACGGCCTTGATGATGACGGGGAAGCCGATGCGCTGGGCCTCCTTGATGGCCTCGCGCTGGTTGTCGACCGGGCCGTCGGTGCCGGGGACGGTGGGGACCTTGGCCTTGGCGGCCGTCTGGCGGGCGACCGCCTTGTCGCCCATCATGCGGATGGCGTCGGGGCGGGGGCCGATGAACTTGATGTTGGCGGCGGCGCACTTCTCGGCGAAGCCGGCCTTCTCGGAGAGGAAGCCGTAGCCGGGGTGGATGGCGTCGACGTTGGTGATCTCGGCGGCCGAGATGATGCGCGACTCGAGCAGGTAGGAGTCCTTGCTCGGGCCGGGCCCGATGCAGACGGCCTCGTCGGCCAGCTGGACGTGCAGGGACTGCTCGTCCGCCTGGGAGTAGACCGCGACGGTCTTGATGCCGAGCTCGCGGCAGGCCCGGATGATCCGGAGCGCGATCTCGCCGCGGTTGGCGATGAGGATCTTGTTCATGCGGGCGGGCTCAGCTCACCTTCACGCGGAAGAGGGGCTGGCCGAACTCCACGGAGGTCCCGGAGGCGACCAGGCACTCGACGACGGAGCCGGCGAGCTCGGCCTGGATCTCGTTCATGACCTTCATGGCCTCGATGATGCAGACGACCGTGTCGGCCTTCACCTGGCTGCCGACACCCACGAACGGGGGGGCGTCGGGGGAGGGGGCGGCGTAGAAGGTGCCGACCATCGGGGAGGTGATGACCTTGAGGCTGGGGTCCGCCGCCGCGGGGGCGGGCGCCGCGGCGGGAGCCGGGGCGGCGACGGGGGCGGCCGCGGGGGCGGCGGCCACCGCCGGGGCGGGCGCGGCGGCCGGGAGGGCGACCACGCGGCCGGGGGTGTCCCGCTTGATGCGGAGCTTGAAGTCTTGTTCCTGGAACTCGAACTCGGATAGCTCCGACTTCTTCATGAGATCCACGACCTGCTTGATTTTTTGGATGTCCAAGGGAGGGCTTGGGTTGGGTGAGGTGGGTTGGTGATAGGGAGGCGGGAGGGCAAATCAACCCCTATTCTCGGGGCTGGGAATAACTTCCTAAAGCCTTGATAATTATGTTTTTAAATCAAAAACCGGTGCGAACCTTCGTCACCGGCTGGGCCAAGTCGCCCCCCACTTTTATCTTTATAACCTTGGTAATCAATCGGTTGGGATTGAGAAACCCGAGCGGACCCCAGGGGGAATCCTTCAGTTCAAAGGTCCCGAGGAGGTTCAAACCGCCCGATTTGAGGTCGACGTAGCCCGCCAAGCGGAGCTCGGCATCCTCCCCGCCGATGACGAGCCGGGGGAGGGTGGCGCGACCGTCCTTGATCCGGAAGTCCCCGGTGGCGTCCGTCAGGTCATAACCCGAGAAGCCGAGGCCGAGGGTGTCGAGCCCTTGGGAGAGCACCCCGAAGAGCCGGACCCGGCGGAGCTGGGGGTCGGAGAAGCGGAACGCGCCCTCCCCCTCGAAGGCGGGAGTCGCCCCCAGGTCCACCGTTCCCTCGAAGGTCCCGGAAAGGATGCCCGCCGACGGGGGGTCTGCCGGCGGGTCCTTGAACAGCAAGGGCAGGGCCTCGGGGAGGAGGGCCCAGCGGATGCCTTCGGCCTTGAACGCCCGGACCTCGCAGCGACCGCCGAGGTCCCCCGAGAGGTCCACGCGGAGGGTTCCTCCCGCCATCTGGCCTGAGCCGACGAGACGCATGGCGCCGTCGGCCCCGGCGTCGCCGGCCATCCTGAGGTCGAGCGGCCCCAGGCGGGCGCCGAGGATCTCGGACACCTCCCGGGTCCGCAGCTCGATCGCGCTGGCGCCCTCGGGGGTGATCTCGACCTTGAGCCAAGGCTCGCCGAAGCGGGCGCCGCGCAGGCGCGCGACCTGGGCCGCGCCGTCCTCGTGGAGGCGAAGGGCCACCAGCGGGTGGAGGTCGCCCTCGGCCCGGATGAGCGGCTGGGTCTTGCCGGAGGTCCAGTCCCACTCGACCGCGCCCTTGGCGGAACCCGCGGGAGCGCCGTCCAGCTCGCCCACGAGACGGTCGATGGCGACCGAGGTGCGCCCGGGCGTCGCCGTCACCCGGACATCCGTCCGTCGGAAGCGCGCGCCCATGAAGCCGAAGCGCTCCAAGCTCGCGCCCACGAGCACCTCGTCCGCGACCAAGGCGCCCCATTTGCCCCTGACCAACACGTCCGCGTGCGGGTAGGTGCCGGTCGTGCTGAGGTCGAAGCGCTTCCAGAGGTCGATCCACCAGTCGCCCAGGAGGGAGTCGAGGCAGCCGGGATGCACGGGCTGGCCATCCGTGGAGGCGAGACGGACCTCATAGGGCGCGCCGGCGGCGAGCCCGCCCTCGATCGAGCCGACCAGGCCCGCGAGGTCGAGCGACGTCGCGGCGAACGTGCCGGCGGGGAGGTCCACCCTGGCGTGGCCCGTCAGCGCCGCCGCCGGGCGGTCCGGGCGGATGACGCAGGGGCGGATCGCCTTCCAGCCGGCGTCGCGCACCGCGACCCAGCCCTCGGCGCGGGCCGGGCGGCCGTCGACGAGCCCGACCGAGACGTCGCCGAATTCCACGCCGCCCGAGAGGTCGATCTCCGCGCGCCGCAGCGCCTCGGCGACGCCCGGCGCGCGCAGGAGCTCGGCGGCCCGCAGCGCGCCGGCGGCGCCCTCGACGCGCCAACCCTCGGGGCCTCGCGGGTCGAGGAGGCGGAGCCGCGCGCGGGACTCGCCGGCCGAGAGCCGAAGGTCGAGGCTGCCGCGGTCGCCGCGCCAGCGCAGGAGCGCGGCGCCGCCGACGCCCTCGAGCCGGCCCCAGCGCGCGTTCTCGAGCGTGACGCTCACGCGCCCCTGGATCCCTTCGGCGCGGACGAGCCCCGCCTCGACGTCGCCGTGGCCGAGGCCCGTCACTCGGAGGCCGCCCCAGCGGTCCTTCATGTCCTCGGTGATCCGTCCCTCGACCTCGCCGAACCGCCATCCCGCCCCCGCGGCGCCGTCGCCCCGGAGCGCGACCTCGGCCGACCATCCGTCCGTCCAGAGGCGCAGCTCGGCGTCCCCCTTGAGGCGGGGAAGCTCCCTGCGCAGCCGACGCCAGTCGAGGCCCGCCTCGCCACCCTCCGCTTGGGATGGCGTCGCGGAGGTCGGGAACTCATGCCGGCGCGTCTCGAGGCGCAGGCGGAGGTCGCCGGCGCGCGCCGCGAGGTCGAACCACGCCCCGTCCGGGTCGCCCGCGCGCAGCAGGACGTCCTCGGCGAGGACCGCGCCGTCGGCGAGCTCCACGAGCCGGCCGCGCGCCTCGAGGCTCGGCTCATAGAACCTGCCCGCGATCCACGCCTGCCAAGGCGGCAGCACGCGCGCGTCGCCCTCGAAGGCGACGCCGTGCCGCGCGTGCGCGACGCGCAGGCCCTCGAACCGGAAGACGCCCCGGTTGTCCACGCTGGCGCGGGCGACCGACACGGTCGCCTCGCCCAGGAGGCCGTCCGTCAGGGCGGCGACGAGCCCGGCCGGCAGGCCGGTGGGGGCGGGGCGGTGCAGGATCCAGAGCGCGGCCAGCTGGGGGAGGAGAAGGAGGATGAGCGCCGCGCGCGCGAGCGTGCTCGGCCAAGGCCGCCGCTTACCGCCCCTGGCTCCCTCCCGGGCCATCGCCTCAGGGGGTGGTCCAAGGCGCGAGGGCCTCGGCCAGCCCGGGCTCCGGGACGAACACCACGCCCTCGGTCTCGTCGCGCATCCGCGGCGAGACGGCTCCGGCCGGGCGACCCAGGCGATAGGAGCGCACGGTCTCGGTCGAGCCCGAGGCGCCCGCGGCGGATCGGTCGGTCACGAGCAGCGTGAGCGCCCACCCCGCGGCGTCCTTCGCCGCGGCGTCGGTCGGGAAGGCGAGCGCCTGCACGACGCCGAGGCGCTCCGCGAGGCGCGCGGCCGCGGCGGCGTCGACCTCGCCCTCGGCGAGCCACCGGCCGTCGTCGGCGAGGTCGGCCTTCGCCACCGTCGCCCCCGCGGCGTCTCGCACCTCGATCCGGGCCACGCGGGTACCGACGGGCAGCCGCGTGAGGATCTCCGAGCGCCATGCGCCGGTCTCGACGGAGAGCCAGCGCGCGAGCGGAAGGTCGGTCGGGCAGGCCGTCGCGGCCTCGCCCGGGGCGCGCACGAGCAGGCGTCCGCCCGCGGGGTCGAGGGCCAGCTCGCGCACGAGCGAGCCGCCGGGGAACTCCACGGTCAGGCGATGCCAATCGGCCTGCGGCGCCGCCGCCTCCGAGCCGTCGGACCTCAGGTCGGTCAGCAGGCGGAGGAACTGGCGCGCGCGCCCGACGCCGACCTCGAGCCGGCGGGTCGCCGTCGAGCCGGCCACGACCGGAATCTCCCAGCGCCCCTCGGCGCCCTCGAGTCGGTGCAGCGTGAGCGAGCGCCCCGAGGCGAGGTGGCGGAGCGTGAGGCCGCGCGCGAGGGCGGGGTCGAAGTCGAACGGCGAGCGCGTGCGCAGCTCCGCCATCGGGTCGGCCCAGGCCCGGAGGGCGTCGGCGGCGATGAGGAAGGGTTGGTTGGGGTTGTCCTCGAGCGCCGCCTCGCACCGGCCGTCCTTGGCCGGCCAGACCAGCAGCGTCTCGCGGCGGCTCGCGCCTTCCAGCGAGAGCCGCAGCCAAGGCTTGTCCGTCGCGGGGGCCGAGCGCGGCGGCAGGAAGCGCGTCACGCGCAGCTCGGCGAGGGCGGCGAGGGCCCGCGGCAGGCGCTCGCCGTCGGCCGCGACGTTGTCCGGCGCCTCGAAGCGCCAGACCGCCCCCTGCTCCTGGCGGCCGAGCGTCTCGCGCGCCTCGAGCACGAGGCCCCAGCGTCGGTCCTCCGCGCCGGGGCGCGAGACGCGCACGCCGAGGGACCGGATCTCGTAGGGGGCGAGGGAGAAGACGGCGTCGACGCGGTAGGCCTCGGCCGGCTGCGCCAGGGCGCGCACGAGCGCCTCGCCCGCGAGCGCCTTGCCGCGCTCGCCGCCGTCGAGGAAGGCGCCGCGCGCGGCGTCGGCGAGCACCTGGGCCTCGACCGTGGGGCCGCCCTCGGCGCCGGCCCGGACCGTCCAGCGCTCGCCCGCGGGCGGGCGGGTGGCGCCGCGCGGCGCCTCGCGCGCGAGCGCGAGCTCGCCCAGCAGGCGCTGGACCTCCCAGCGGTTCGCCGACCAGCGGAAGGGATGGGTGACCGACCAGCCGCCCTCCGAGCGCTCGAGCCGCAGCTTGCCCGCCGAGCCCTCGACCTCGATCCAGGCGGGCGCGATGGGGAAGGCGAGGCCGTGGACGGCGGCCGCCTCGGTGTCGGGCAGGCTCCGCCAGACGGCGACCGCGCACGCGAGGTTCGCGGCCAGCAGCAGGAGGGTTGTGCGCGTCAGTCGCATCCGGGCTCAATTCCTGCGCCGCCACGCCGTGACGGCAAGCCCGACCGCCGCCACCGCCAGGCAGGGCAGGGCGAGCCTCCAGGCCAGCGTGCCCATCTGCGACGCGGTCGCCGTCAGGGCGAAACGCTCGAGCGGGCGCGGGGGCACGGCTGCCCGGCGCTCGCGGCCGCCCAGCCAGTGGACGGCCTGGAGCAGCAGGGCGCGGTTGCCGCCGCGCGCGAGGCGCGCGTTCGCGGCGAGGTCCGAGGAGCCGATGACGACCAGCCGCCCGCCCGCCCCTCCGCCGATGCCCGCCTGGCGTTCCGCCGCGACGGCCACGCAGAGCGGGCCGGGGAAGTCGCGCGCCGGGTCGAAGCGCGCCGGCTCGCGCCGCGGGTCGGCCTCGCCCCAGGACTCGGCGGAGGTGTAGGCCATCTGCCAGACGGCGAGGGTCGAGTCGGGCGCGCTGCCCACGTCGAACTGCACGGGCCGCAGGCGGCCGGCGACGAGCGGCAAGTCGAGGTCGGCCAGGACTTGGGCGACGGGGTGGAGCTTGGAGTCGAGGTTGCGCACGGCGATGTCGCCGTCGGGCAGGCGCCGCGAGGCGTCGGTCTCCCGCGCCTCCGCGTCGGGCGAGAACACCGCCCACGACTCGAGCAACCCGTCGAGGCCGTGCTCGCGGCCGGCGTCGAGCAGCAGGAGCGCGCGGCCGTTGCGGTCGTGGAGGTAGGACCGGAGGACCTCCGCCTCCGCCGGCGCGAACGCCGCCACGGGGCCGGCGACGATGACGAGCCCGGCGTCGCGCGGGACGGGTCCCGTCAGCAGCAGGGGGCGGAGCTCGACGTTGGCCAGGCGCAGCTGGCGCGCCAGCTGGCTCATGCCGCGCGCGGGCGAGGAGTCCTCGGCCGAGAGCTCGCCGTGGCCGCGGACGACGTAGGCGACGAGCGCGCGCTCGTCCGTCACCTCGACCAGCGCCGAGAGGATCGCCTCCTCGAGCCGGCCCGCCTCGGCGAGGCCGCCGAGCTCGGCCACCCCGAGCGCGCGCAGGCGCGGCCCGCAGGCCAGCACCACCGCGGCGTCGGGCGGGAGCGGCCCGTGCCGCGCCGCCAGCTCCGTGAGGGCGGGCCCCGAGCCCGCGCCGGGGCGCGCCACCCGCAGCCAGCCCGCGGAGCCGCGCTCCACCGCGTCGACGAGCCGGGCCAGCCGGCGCTCGGCCGCGGGGTCCAGGACGCCCTCGGGCACCTCCACCACGGCCAGGGTCGCCCACGCCGCCTCGCCCTCGGGCGCGCGCCCGCCCATCTCGGCGAGCAGGGCGGACGACTCGGTCGCCAGCGAGTGGCGGCGGTCCTCCGTCAGGTCCGCCCGCCAGCGGAAGCCCGGCTGGCTCGCGACCAGGTTGAGGCCGACGGCCAGGGCCAGCGCGAGGACGGCCTGGAGCCAGCGGTTGAGCCGGCGCTCGTGGCGCGCGGCGCGGAAGTCGTCGCGGTCGGCCATCTCAGTCCGGCTCCTCCACGTTGCGGAAGGCGACGCCCAGGCAGATGGCGGCGCCTCCCAGGTAGAGCGCCAGCGGCGCGGTGTCGACCACGCCCGAGGCGAAGTCGTCGAGGTGGGCGAGGTTGCGCAGGTGAGCGGCCGCGGACCTCAGCCAGTCGACCCCGCCCCAGCCGTCCGTGGGCAGCGCGTCGAGCAGCCCGCCCGAGACCGTGAGGCCGAGCAGGCAGACGAAGGTGAGCAGCGCGGCGAGCGAGGGGCTCCGGGTGCGCGAGCCGCAGAGGATGCCGATCGCCACGTGGAGCGTGCCGCTCACCGCCACGAAGGCGAGCCCGCCGCCGATCGCCAGCGGGTCCGCGAGCCGCGGGTCGGCCGAGGCCCCGAGCGTCGCGGCCGCGAGGAGGGGCAGCGCGGCGAAGGACGCCCAGAAGCCGACCCAGGTCAGCCACACCGCCGCGGCCTTCGCCATCACCACCGCGCCCGGCCCCGCCTGGGTCGAGAGCAGCGCGCCCAGCGTGCCGCTGCGGCGCTCCTCGGCCAGCGCGCGCATCGTGAGCAGCGGCAGGAGGGTGAGGAGCGGGAGGGGGAACCAGCGGAAGACCGCCTCGACCGGCGTCCAGGGCATGGGCCCGCGCGAGCAGGCGAGCGCGGCGTACCAGAAGACGAAGGCCTGCAGCCCGAGGAAGAGCGACCAGGCGGCCCAGGTCGTCCACCCCAGCCACATCGTGCGCAGCTCGTGCGCGAGCAGCGTGCGGAAGGCGCGCATCAGGCGGCCGGCGCCTCCCGCGCCTCGCGCCGCGTCGCGGCGAGGAACACCGCCTCGAGGCCCGCCGCCTCCTCGGAGAGCGAGCGCACGGGCACGCCCGCCTCGGCGAGCGCGCCGAGCAGGCGCTCGCGCGCGGGTGAGCCGCGCGGCAGCTCCACGCGCACGCGCCCGGGTCCGTCCTCGGACGCGCGCGCCGCGGGGTCGAGCCGCGCGGCGACGGCGCCGACCGCGGCCGCGCCGGCGTCCGTCCCGACGGCCAGCGCCGGCGGCGGCAGCAGCTCGCGCCGCAGGTCGTCGGGGCGCCCTTGGGCGACCAGCTTGCCGCGGTGGATGATGACCACCCGGTCGCAGACCTGCTCCACCTCGCTCAGGATGTGGCTCGAGATGAGCACGGCCAGCTTCCCGCGCAGGCGGCGGAGCAGGTCGCGGATGCCGAGCACCTGGTGCGGGTCGAGGCCGATGGTGGGCTCGTCGAGCAGCACGACCTCGGGCTCGGCCACGAGCGCGTCCGCGATGCCCACGCGCTGGCGGTAGCCCTTGGAGAGGTGGCCGATCAGGCTCCCCGCGCGCTCGCGCAGGTCGCAGTCGTGCAGCACCTGGTCGACGCGCAGCCCGACGCGCTCCTCGTCCACGCCCTTCAGGCGCGCGCGCAGCTCGAGGTACTCGCGCACGCGCGTGTCCTCGGGCAAGGGGTTGTTCTCGGGCATGTGCGCCAGCCGGCGCCGCGCCGCGGCGGGC
Source organism: uncultured Opitutia bacterium (assembly GCA_903868455.1). Classification (GTDB taxonomy): domain Bacteria; phylum Verrucomicrobiota; class Verrucomicrobiia; order Opitutales; family UBA953; genus UBA8828. The sequence continues at coordinate 5,852 of CAIPVK010000141.1, read as the reverse complement.
TCGGCGGCGACCGACACGCCGCCCACGAAGGCGCTGCCTTCCGTCGCGAGCAGCCGCCCGGCGAGGATGCGCAGCGTCGTCGACTTGCCGGCGCCGTTGGGGCCGAGGAAGCCGACGATCTCGCCGGGCGCCACCGCGAAGCTCACCGCGTCGACCGCCGTCAGCTTGCCATAGCGGCGCGTGAGGCCGCGGACCTCGAGCGCCGGGACGGTCTGGGAGGCCGCGTCGCCCATCCCTCGGTCAGGAGCCCGGCGTCGCCGCGGGCCGGAGGGCCGGCTCGGCGGCGATCAGGCGGCGCTGCTCCTCGCGCCACGGGTGGTCGGGGCGGAGCAGGCGGTCCATCTTGTCGAGCCACTCGCGCGCCTTGGCGGCGTCCTTGGACGCGAGCGCCGCGCGGGCGAGGGCGAGGAAGGCGGGGCCGCGCAGGGCGTCGGGCGCCGCGTCGGACTCGGCCACCTCGGCGAGGCGCGCGAGGCCGTCGGCGGTCGCGCCCTCGTCGAGGGCGAGGAGGCCGGCGTGAAGGCGGGCGCGCCAGAGCAGCGCCTGGCCGGCGCGCGAGGGGCCGGGGTCGGAGGCGGCGGCCTCGGCGTAGGCCTTGGACGAGCCCTTGCCCTTGGCGAGGAGCTCGTCGGCGATCGTCAGCAGGGCGGCGGTGGCGAGCGGGTCGCCGGCGTGCTCGCGGGCGAAGGCCCGGCGCGCGTCGTCGTCCGCGAGGGCGGCGTAGGCCTCGCCGACCGCCTCGCGGCGGGCGGTCTCCCATGCGACGTAGGCGAAGAAGGCGACGAGGCCGGCGACCACGGCGACGACGGAGCCGACGATCTTGGAGCGGTGGCGCTCCCAGAACAGCCAGAGGCGGTCCTCGGCGTCGGCCTGGGCGAAGTCCTCGTCCACCACGACGAGGTTGCGGTCGTCGCCCTTCGGGCTCGGGTTGCGGTCCTGCGACATAGCCCCCAACCCTTGGCAGGACGCGGGTTGAGTCAACCCCGGGAGAGGCGCGCGGCCGGCCCGCCCCGGGCCTTCCGCGCTTGTCCTGCCCGGCCTCGGAGGCGAGACTGGCCGCGATGTCCCCCGCCGCCCTCCTCGCCCGCCTCGAGTCCTCCGGCAAGCTGTCCCCCGCCGCCCTCGCCAACCTGAGGCTCTGGCTCGGCGCCGAGGGCCTGCCCGCCTGGGCCGCCGCCGCCGTGGCCGAGCTCGCCGACGCCGGCGAATGGTCCGAGCTCGAGGACCGCTTCTACAAGGGCGTGGCCTTCGGCACGGGCGGCATGCGCGGCAGGACCATCGGCAAGGTCGTGGCTCCCTCCGAGCGCGGCGACGCCCCCGCGGGCTCGGCGCCCCGCCATCCCGCCGTCGGCGCCGCCTGCCTGAACGAGACCAACCTGATCCGCGCCACCGCCGGCCTGCACGGCCATCTCGCGTCGCTCGGCAAGGCCGCCCCGCGCCTGGTCGTCGCCCACGACGTCCGGCACTTCTCGCGCGCGTTCGCCGAGTCGGTCGCCGCGGCCTGGTGCGCCCTCGGCGGCGAGGCGTGGCTGTTCGACGGCCCGCGCTCCACGCCGCAGCTCAGCTTCACCGTCCGGCATCTCGGCGCCGACGCCGGCGTCGTCATCACCGCCAGCCACAACCCGCCCCACGACAACGGCTTCAAGTGCTACCTCGGCGACGGCGGCCAGGTCCTGCCGCCCCACGACGCCGCGATCGTCGCCCGCGTCGAGGCGCTCGGCCCCGGCGCGGTCGCGGCCCTGGCCGCCGCCGACCGCTCGGCCGCGCGCCCCGTTCCCGCCTCCGCCGAGGCCGCCTACCTCGACCGCCTGTGCGCGGGCGTGGCCGATCCCGAGGTCCTGCGCCGGCACGCCCCCCGCGTCGTCTTCACCAACCTGCACGGCACCGGCGACGTCATGGTCGTCCCCGCCCTTCGCCGGCTCGGCGTGGAGCCCGCGCTCGTCGCCGAGCAGGCCGAGCACGACGGCGCCTTCCCCACCGTCCGCTCGCCCAACCCCGAGAACCCCGAGGCCTTCGCGCTCGCGCTCGCCCAGGCCGCGCGCGAGGGCGCCGACCTCGCCTTGGCCACGGACCCCGACGCCGACCGCGTCGGCGCGGCCATCCGGGTCGGCGACGGGTACCGCGTCCTGACGGGCAACGAGATCGCGGCCCTCCTCTGCGAGCACCGCCTGTCCTCGCTCAAGGACGCGGGCATCCTGCCCCCGGAGGGCTCGCCCGCCGCCGCGGTCGTGAAGTCGGTCGTCACCACCCCGCTCGTCGACGCCCTCTGCGCGCGCCACGGCGTGCGCTGCGTCGGCACGCTCGTCGGGTTCAAGTGGATCGCGGGCAAGGCCGAGCGCTGGGCCGCCCGCCTCGCCGAGCGCGCCGGCCCGGAGGCGCCCGGCCTGCCCCTGCGCCGTCGCGCCCCCCTCGCCCTCCGCCACTCCACCCTCTTCCTCATCGGCCTCGAGGAGAGCCACGGCTACCTCGCCGACGACGGCGTGCGCGATAAGGACGCCAACGCCTCGGCCGTCCTCCTGGCGGAGTACGCCGCGGCCCTCCGCGCGCGCGGCCGCACGCTGGCCGACGCCCTCGACGCCCTCCACCTGCGTCACGGGGCCCACGCCGAGGGGCTCCTCAACCTCGCCCGCGAGGGCGCGACGGGCGCGGCCTCCATCCGCAAGCTGCTCGCCTCCTGGCGCGCCTCGCCCCCGGCCGAGGTCGACGGATCCGCGGTCGTCGCCGTGACGGACCTCGCCGACGGCTCGGCCACGGACGCCGACGGCGAGTTCCTTCCCCGCGAGGACTTCCTCCTCGTCGACCTCGCCGACGGCCGCCGCCTCGGCATCCGCCCCTCGGGCACCGAGCCCAAGGTCAAGTTCTACGGCTTCGCCCGCGTCGCGGTCGACGACCCCGACCGACTCGCCGCCGCCCGCGCCGCCGCCCGCGCCCAGGTCGACGGCCTCCTCGCCTGGGCCGGCAAGGACGCCGCCCGCCGCGCCCCCTGACATGCGCCCCGCCTTCCTCGCCCTCCTGCTCGCCGGCTGCGCCGGCGGCCCCGCCGACCAGCCCGGCCATCGGCTCGAGAAGACCCCGGCCGCCGCCGCCCTCGCGGGCGAGCCCGCGCCCGAGGGCGGGATCGAGGCGGCAAACCGCCGCAACGCCGAGCGCGCCCGCGACGGCGACTGGCGGGCGGCGCGCCCGGCCGTCGGCCCCGACGCCGCGCCCTGACTCAGGCCGCGCCGTGGGCGAGGAGCACCCGCCGGGCGGCGTCCTCCGGCACGTCGTCGCGCGTCGCCGCGCGGCCGAGCGCCTCGAGCACGACGAAGCGGATGCGGCCCGCGCGCGCCTTCTTGTCGTGCCGCATCGCCGCCGCCAGCGCGTCGGCCGGCAGGGGCGCGCGCAGGCGGGAAGGCAGGCCCTGCGCCTCGACCGCCGCGACGACGCGGGCGACGTCGCCGTCGCCGACCAGGCCGAGGTCCCGCGAGAGCGCCGCGGCCATCGCCAGGCCGACGCCCACCGCCTCGCCGTGGAGGTAGGCGCCGTAGCCGGCCACCGCCTCGACGGCGTGGCCGAAGGTGTGCCCGAGGTTCAGGAGCGCCCGGCCGCCGGCTCGCGCCGTCTCGCGCTCGTCGCCGCCGACGACCTCGGCCTTCATCCGCACGCAGCGGCGGATGATCCCCGGCAGCGCCGGGTGGTCCCAGGCCATGCGGCCGGCGGCCTCGACCTCGGCGAGGAGCGCGGCGTCGCCGAGCAGGCCGTACTTGAGGACCTCCGCCATGCCCGCGGCGAGCTCGCGCGCGGGCAGGGTGGCGAGCAGCGAGGTGTCCGCGGCGACGAGCGCCGGCGCGTGGAAGGCGCCGGCGAGGTTCTTGCCATGGACGAGGTTGATCCCCGTCTTGCCGCCGACGGAGCTGTCCACCATCGCGAGCAGCGTGGTCGGGACCTGGATCACGGCGACGCCGCGCAGGTAGCTCGCGGCCGCGAAGCCCGCGAGGTCGCCGACCACGCCGCCCCCGAGGGCGACGACCACGCCGTCGCGCCCGAGCTTGGCCTCCGCCAGCGCCTCCCAGAGGTCGGCCAGCTCGGCGGGCGACTTCGCCGTCTCGCCGTCGGCCCGCGTCACATGCACGGGGCCGAGCGCGGCGAAGCGCGCCATCGCCGCGGGCAGCGCGGCGCGGACCCCGGGCGCGGCGACCGTCAGCACGCCCGCGCCGGCGCGGCGGGCCGCGGCGGCGGCCTCGGCCGCGGCCGACAGGGCGTCCGGCCCGATGTGCACGGGGTAGGCGCCGGAGGCGGCGCGGACGGTCTCGACGACGCAGGCCATGCCCGACCCTAGGGCCTCGGCCCCGCGGGCGGCAAGGACGGAGCCCTCAGTCCAGCCCCACCAGCGAGCGGGCGTAGGCGCGCGCGTCCAGCGGCAGCAGGTCCTCCGCCGCCTCGCCGACGCCGACGAAGCGCACGGGGACGCCCGTCTCGCGCGCGATGCCCACCGCGGCGCCGCCCCGGCCCTCGCCGTCGAGCTTGGTGACGACCAGGCCCGTGAGCCCGACCGCCTCGTGGAAGACGCGCGCCTGCTCGACCGAGTTGGACCCCAGCGAGCCGTCGACCACCAGCCAGCGCTCGTGGGGCGCGCCCGCGCGGGCCTTGCCCGCGACGCGGACGAGCTTGCGCAGCTCCTCCAGCAGGTGGGCCTTGGTGTGGAGCCGCCCCGCGCTGTCGAGCAGCACGGCGTGCGCGCCGCGCGCCGCGCCGGCCGTCACCGCGTCGAAGGCCACCGCCGCCGGGTCCGCGCCCGGCTTGCCGCCGACCACGGGCACGCCGAGGCGCGAGGCCCAGGTCTCGAGCTGGGCGCCGGCCGCGGCGCGGAAGGTGTCGCAGGCGCCGAGCAGGGCGGGGTGCCCCTCGGCCCCGAGGCGGGCGGCGAGCTTGGCGGCGGTCGTCGTCTTGCCCGCGCCGTTGACGCCCAGCAGGAGGATGACCACGGGCGTCGAGGACCAGTCGGGGGTCCAGGGCGGCGAGGCGAGCCGGCGCTCGAGCACGGCGGCGGCGACCTCGGCCGCCCCGCCCGCGCGCACGGCCGGGTGAGCCGATGTTGTGTTCGGCTGACCTGCATCTGCATTCCCGGTATTCCGACGGCATCTTCCCGCCCGGCGAACTCGTCTCCCAAGCCCAAGTCGCCGGTTGCCCGATGATCGCGTTGACCGACCACGACACCGTGGCCGGCGCCGAAGAACTGCTGGCCGCCGGTGAGTCCGTAGGGTTGCCGGTAACGGTGGGGGCGGAGATCACTTGCCGGGTGGGTGGACAGGAAGTGCATCTGCTCGGTTACTTTGCCGGGGACCGCTGGCGGCACGAGCCGTTGCGGTTGGTCCTCGATCATTGCCGGCAAGTCCGGGTGCAACGGATGACGAAGATTGTCGGCCGGTTGAACGAACTCGGCGTCGAATTGACGGTGGCGGAAGTGGAGGCGTGTTCGGATTGCGGGGTGTTGGGCCGGCCGCATGTGGCGCGGGCGTTGCAGAAACGGGGCGTCGTGAAGACGGTGGAGGAGGCGTTCGAGCGGTTCTTGAAACAAGGCCGGGCGGCGTACATCGAACGGTACCGGATGACGGTGGCCGAGGCGATCGGGCACGTGCGGCGGGCCGGCGGGGTGGCGGTGTTGGCGCATCCGGGGTTGACCGGTGTGGACAAGGTGATTCGGGAGTTTGTGGACCAAGGGCTGGCCGGGATCGAGGTGTGGCACCCGAAACACACGGCGGGCGCGGTGCGAAAGTATGGGGAGTTGGCCGGCAAGTTGGGGTTGCTGCGGACGGGCGGCAGTGATAGTCACACGCGCGTGGCCGGTGACGTGCAGTGGCCGGCGGCGGATT
>CAIPVK010000140.1 GCA_903868455.1 uncultured Opitutia bacterium | reverse complement strand
TGCCCCAAGAAGGGCGACAAGGCCGAACCCTCCGCTCTCGTCCTCGGCTGCGATTGCGCCAAGTGCGAGTGCAAGGACTGCAAGGGTGATTGCTGCGGCAAGAAGAAGCCCGCCGCCCCCGCCCAGGACGACTGCGACAAGGGTTGCGACAAGGGCAAGAAGAAGGATTGCGACAAGGACGACTGCTCCGCCACGCAGGACGACTGCGAAGGCTGCCCCGGCAAGAAGGACAAGGACGGCGAGAAGTCCTGCTCGGACGTGACCGCCTGCGACACCTGCGACACCCACAAGTCCAAGGAGGGCGAGAAGCCCGCCGCCCCCGCCCAGGATGACTGCGACAAGGGTTGCGACAAGGGCAAGAAGAAGGATTGCGACAAGGACGACTGCTCGGCCTCGCAGGAGGACTGCGGTGGCTGCAAGAAGGGCAAGAAGAAGGGCGGCTGCGACAAGGAAGAGGCTCCCGCCTCGGCCTGAGCTCGCGACGATCCCACGCGAAGGGCGCCCTACGGGCGCCCTTTCCTTTGGCTCAGAAAGCCAACCCGAGCTCGCGGCGGGCGAACTCCGGGAAGGAAGGGTGGATCGGGACCCCGTGCGCGGCCGCATGGGCCTCGTCCCCTTCCTTGAACGGCGCGCCCGAGCGGACGCCGCAGCCCCGGATGCCGGCGTTGAGCCCCGCCTCCCAGTCGGTCCGCCGGTCGCCGATCATCCAGCACCGCGCGGGGTCGAGCCCGTGGCGGGCGATCGACTCGAGGATGAACCTCGGGCTGGGCTTGCGATACTCGGAAGGCTGGTCGGGGCGCTCCGTGGCGGCGCGCACCTCGGTGAAGACCGGCTCGGGAAGGCCCAGCAGCTCGAGCATCCGACCATGGCAGGCGTGATAGTCGTCCCAGGTGAAGAACCCGCGGCCGATGCCGCTCTGGTTGGTCAGGATGAAGAGCCGGTAACCGCGGTCGAGGGCCGCGGCGAGCGCCTCGCGGACGCCGGGGATGAGGCGGACCTGCTCGGGGCGGCTGGTGTGGTGGCCGTCCTCGATCAGGTTGCCGTCGCGATCCAGGAACAGGGCCGGGTGGAGCATGCGGCAGGGGTAGCCGCCCCGGGGGCGGGCGCAAGCGCGGGAAAGGGGACTTGACCCCACCCGCCCCAGGGCACACAACCGACCCTCACAACCGACGCCCGCCATGGCCAATCCCAAACGCAAGCAGTCCAAGCGCCGCAGCCGGCTCCGCCGCGGCCAGAACCAGTTCCGCGCCCCCAAGTTGGTCAAGGACGGCGAGTCCGGCGTGCTCCGCCGCCCCCACCGCGTCGACCCCGTGACCGGCAAGTACCGCGGTCGCCAAGTCATCGACACCGGCGCCTGACCGCCCCGGGCCTCCGGCCCGTCCCATGGAACCCGCCAAGGCCGGACACCGCATCGCCCTCGACTGCATGGGGGGCGACATGGGTCCTTCCGAGGCCGTCGCGGCCGTCGCCCTCGCCCTCAAGGACGGCCTGGTCGGCCCCGACGACCGCATCACCCTCGTCGGCAACGAGGAGGTCCTGCGCCTCCTCGCCCGCGAGCACAGGTTCCGCCCGGGCGGGCGCGTCGACATCCACCCCGCCGCCGGGATCGTCCTGCCCGACGACGCGCCGATGGGCGTGCTCAAGGGCAAGAAGGACGCGTCGATGCTCGTCGCGCTCGAGCTGCTCCGCGAGGGCAAGGTCGACGCCGTCGTGTCCACCGGCAACACCAAGGTTCTCGTCGGCGCCGGCACCATCCGCCTGCGGACGATGGAGGGCGCCGAGCGCCCCGCGCTCGCGGCGATCATGCCCCGCCGCCAGGGCCACTTCGTCCTGCTCGACGTCGGCGCCAACCCCGAGGCCACGCCCGAGCACCTCGTGCACAACGCGGTCATGGGCCGCGTCTACGCCCAGTCCGCGCTCGGCATCGCCGAGCCGCGCGTCGGCCTGCTGACCGTCGGCACCGAGGAGGGCAAGGGCGGCGCGCGCATCAACCGCACCCACGAGGCGCTCAAGGCGATGGGCGACCGCGTCCGCTACGTCGGCCCGGTCGAGGGCTTCGACGTCTTCGGCGACGTCTGCGACGTGGTCGTGACCGACGGCTTCACCGGCAACATCATCATCAAGACCCTCGAGGGCCTGGTGTACATGGTGCGCGACATGGTCGGCCCCAAGGTCCGCTACAACCCCGTCTACCTCGCCGGCGGCATCGCGATGTTCCCGCTGCTGCGCGAGCTCAAGGGCCACCTCAAGCCCGAGCGCTACGGCGGGGCGCCGCTGCTCGGCCTCAACGGCATCGTGATGAAGGCCCACGGCTCGAGCAACCGCCACGGCATCGCCAGCGCCATCCGCCTCGGGCGCGAGGCGCTCGAGGCCGGCGCGGGCCGGCGGATGCGCGAGGAGCTCGCCGCGGCCAACGCGGTCATGGCGGGACTCCCCCCGGCCTGAGGTTTTTCGGGTTCCCTTCCGCCTCGGAAACGGCTTGCTGGGGGGCGCGATGCGCGCACCCGCCTCCGTCATCATCCGCAGCGTGGGCATCCACGCCCCGGAGCGCCGCGTGACCAACGAGGAGCTCTCCCGCACCGTCGACACCTCCGACGAGTGGATCCGCACCCGCTCGGGCATCGGCGAGCGCCGCATCGCCGGCCCCGGGGAGAACCCCTCGGACATGGGCGCGAAGGCCGCCGCCCAGGCCCTGGAGCGCGCCGGCCTGCGCCCGGAGGACATCGACCTGCTCGTCGTGGCGACGATGACGCCCGACCTGCCCTTCCCGTCCACCGCCTGCCTCCTCCAGGCCAAGCTGGGCCTGCGCAAGGACATCCCCTGCTTCGACGTCTCCGCCGCCTGCTCGGGGTTCGTCTACGGCCTCCAGGTCGCCTCCGACATGGTGCGCTCCGGCCGCTACCGCCGGGCCCTGCTCGTCGGCGCGGAGAAGCTCTCGAGCGTGGTGGACTGGAGCGACCGCGCGACCTGCGTGCTCTTCGGCGACGCCGCCGGCGCCGCCGTGCTCGAGGCCTGCGACGAGCCCGGCTTCGGCATCCTCGCCGGCGAGCTCGGGGCGGACGGCGCCAACGCCGAGCTGCTCTACGCCGCCGCGGGCGGGTCGGCCAAGCCCGCCAGCGCCGCGACCGTCGCCGCGGGCGAGCACTGCCTGCGCATGAACGGCAAGGAGGTCTTCAAGCTCGCGGTCCGCGTCATGGCGGGCGCGTGCGAGCGCGTGCTCGCCGCGGCGGGTTCCGACGCCTCGAAGGTGGCCCTCTTCATCCCGCACCAGGCCAACATCCGCATCATCCAGGGCGTGGCGGAGCAGCTCGGCCTCGGCATGGAGCGCTTCCCGCTCAACCTCGAGCGCTACGGCAACACCTCGGCCGCCTCCATCCCGCTCGCCCTCGAGCAGGCGTGGCGCGAGGGGCGCGTGCGCCACGGCGACCTCGTCCTCCTCGTCGCCTTCGGCGCGGGCCTGACCTGGGGCGCCCTCCTCCTCCGCTGGCATGAACCTTCCCGCTAAGACCCTCATCGCCGCCGCCCTGCTCGCGGCCGCCCCCGCCGCGCGGGCCGAGCTCGCGCGCGCGGCCGACGGCGAGCGCGCCTGGAGCCTCGCGGAGGGCAGGCCGACGGACGCCCCCGCCGACCCCGAGGTCCGCGCGCGGGCCCTCGCCGACCTGAACCTCGGCCAGGCCCGCGTGGACGCCGGGTCGTGGTGGCGCGCCCTCGGGCCGCTCGACGACGTGGTCGACGACGCGGAGGACACCGAGCTCGCCGCCCTCGCCCGACTCCTCCGGGGCCGCGCCCACGCCGAGCGAGGCCAGCTCGAGCCCGCCCTCGAGGACCTGCGCTGGGTCGTCACCAAGCGCATCGACTTCGCCGGGCACGCCGAGGCGATCGACCTCATGCTCGCGCTCGCCCGACGGCTCGCCGAGGGGGAGCGCCGCTGGCTCGGCGGCTGGTTCCCCTGGTTCGCGGACCGCGCCCTCGCCGTGCGCGCCTACCAGGACATCGTCGACGCCGCGCCCCGAGGCCCGCGCGTCGACGACGCCCTCGTCGAGCGCGCGCGCCTCGCCCTCGCCCTCGAGCGGCCGGAGGACGCGCTGGACTCCCTCGAGCGGCTGGTGGGCGAGCACGCCTCGTCCCGCCACATCCCCGAGGCGCTCGCGATGCTCGCGGACATCCGCCACGCGGACTCGCCCGGGCCGAGCTGGGACCAGGCCTCCGCCCGCGAGGCCCTGCTCGCGCTCGAGTCCCTGCTCACGCAGCACCCCGAGAGCCCCCAGGCCGCCGACGCCCCCGCGCGCATCGAGGCGCTGCGCGACCAGGTCGCCGCCTCGCGCCTCGCCCTGGCGGAGTTCTACTGGCTGCGGCGCAACAACCCCCGGGGCGCGCGCCTGATGGCGAGCGCGGCGATGACCCTCGCGCCCGACTCCGCCTCAGCCAAGGCCGCCGAGGCCCTCGTCGCCCGGATCGACGCCGGCGAGGAACCGCCCACCACCGCCGCCGACCTGCTGCTGGGCAAGTACCCCCGGCGCGCCGGCGCCGCCGCGCCGGCCGAGACCGCGGCTCCCGAACCCGCCTTCCGGCGGACCGCCCCTCCCGCCGCGGCGGGCGAGCGATGAGCCGCGCCTTCCCCGCCCTGGCCGCGGCGCTCGCGCTCGCCGGCTGCTCCGCCTACCGGCTGGGCGGTCCCGAGCCGATCTTCCGCGACATCGACCTCGCGCCCGCCCGCAGCGAGGTGGCGCGCCCGGGCGCGCTCCCCGCGATGGACCAGGCGCTCCGCGCCGCGCTCGCCGCCGAGCGGCGGCTGCAGATGCGTCCCGGCGGCGCCCGGCTGGAGGTGGTCGTCACCGGCTACGAGCGCTCGGCCGCGACGCGCTCGCGCGACGACGCCCTGGTCGCCGGCCGCTACCGGATCACGCTCCGGGCCAAGGCCACGCTCCGCTCCGCCGACGGGCGCCGCACGGCCTTCGTCGACCGCGCCTTCGAGGCGCACGGCGTGCTCG
>CAIPVK010000139.1 GCA_903868455.1 uncultured Opitutia bacterium | reverse complement strand
TCACCAACACCTCGACGCCGCGGCTCGCGGAGATGACGGGCGCGTCGGTGCTCACCTTCCACGCGCGCCGCGAGGCCGACGGCTCGTACACGCTCACGTTGGCGGACGCCCCGGCGGGCATCCCCTCGGGCGACCCGGCGGCGGACACCGTCCGGCTCGTGCGCGAGCTCGAGGCCGCGGTGCGCGCCGCGCCCGAGCAATACCTCTGGGTCCATCGTAGGTTCAAGGCGCGCGAAGGGATGCCCGACCCCTACGCCTGAGCGGCGACGGCGGCGTAGTGCCGCTCCAGCTGGTCGAGATGAGCCTCGGGCAGGTAGCGCTCGCGGACGCGTTCCGCACCGTCGTCGGCCAGGTCGAAGAGCGTCGCGGGGTCGGCGAGGAGGTCGGAGGCGACCCGCGCCAGGTCGGCCGCGTCGCCGCTCCGGAACAGCGCGCCCGCGCCGCCCTCCACGACCTCGCCGAGACCGCCCGCGCCGGAGGCGAGGACGGGCACACCCGCGGCCATGGCCTCGATCGCGGCGAGGCCGAATGGCTCGTCGCGCGAGGGCACGACGCAGAGGGTGGCGCGCCCGAGCAGCGCGGGGACATCCTTCCTATGTCCCAGAAGGTGCAGGCCGGGCTGCTCCGCCAGACCCGCGGGCAGCGAGCCGCCTCCGATCAGGACGAGGCGGGCGGCGGGATGGCGACGGCGGATCGCAGGCAAGGCCGCTGCCGCGAGGTCCTGTCCCTTGCGACGGTCGACGGTGCCGACGCAGACGAGAATCGGGTCCGAGGGGGCGGCGCCGATGAGCGCGCGGAGCGGGTCGCCGGCCGGACGCGCGGCGAAGGCGCGCGGGTCGACGAAGTTGGGAAGCACGGCGCCGCGCGCGCCTAGGCCGACGCCGAGGCGCCGCCAGCGCCGAAGGGTGTCGGCCGAGACGGCGAGCACGCGGCGATGGAACCAGGCGTGGACCTGGACGTGGTTGGCGTGGAGGTGGGCGAGGCTCGGGATGCCGTGGAGCAACTGGAGCATCGCACCGAAGTTGCTCGCCCGCGTGAGGTGGGAATGGACGAGCTGGATGGACTCGGCGCGGCAAAAGGCGGCGACGCGGCGCAGCTCGTCGAGGGGCCATCGCGAGAAATCGGTCGGGAGCAGGGAAACCTCCCCGCGGGTCTCCGCGGCGATCCAGGAATCGGGCCGGGCGGCGAGCCAGACGCGGTGGCCGCGCGCGGCCAGCAAGGGGGCGAGCCTGCGGGTGTAGACGATGGCGCCGTTGCATCCGGTGTTGGAGGCGGCGAGCAGGAGATTCACGGCCCCAACTTGCGGACGGCGGACCGCCGAGGCAACCCGAGGGTTGCGGACGTCGGAAAGGACCCCACGCTGGCGGCCATGCGCCTCCCCGCTCTCCTCGCCCTCCTCGCCACCTCGCCGCTCACCTTGACGGCCGCGCCCTCGTTCGAGGATGGCTTCGACGGCCCCGAGGTCGACAAAGCCAAGTGGCATGTGCAGGAGGAAAAGCGCAAGGGCGCGTTCAACACCGCCCGGGCCCTGACGCTCAAGGGCGGCGTCCTCCGGATCACCACCTACACCGAGGACGGCAAGCATTACACCGGCTTCCTGACCTCGGCCCGGCGCTTCGAGCAGGTGCAGGGGCGCTTTGAGGCCCGGCTCCGCTTCTCCAGCCGCCCCGGGATGTGGTCGGCGTTCTGGTCGATGCCCATGACCTACGGCGCGAGCAAGGATCCGGACAAAGCCGACGTCGACGGCCTGGAGCTGGACATCGTCGAGCACCTCCACCAATTCGGCGGGCACTACGACACCACGATCCACTGGGGCGGCTACGGCAAGCCCCACCAGCGCACGCGCACCCAGCGCAACAAGCCGGCGGCGCCCGCCAACCAAGGCTGGCACACCTACGCGGTGGAGTGGGACGAGGCCGGCTACCGCTTCTTCTACGACGACAAGCTCGCCTGGCAGGCCCCCAAGGACGTCCCCGTCTCCAAGGCGCCCCAGCACCTCATCCTCAGCAGCGAGGTCGTCGACGGCGGCTGGTCGGGCAAGATCGCCGGGGGTAGCTTCGGGTCCAAGTCCGAATCCTCCGCCTGGATGGAGGTCGACTGGGTGCGAGCCTGGCCCAAGGGCGCCAAGCGCTGACCTCAGCGCAGGCGAAAACGGTAGGCGGCCTCTGTCTCGGACGGGATATCCCGTTCCCCGAGGCGCGCCGGCGCGTAGCGCGAGTCGCGCGCGGCCTCGAGCGCCGCGCGGTCGAGGGACTCGCTGCCCGAGGACTCGGCGACCGCCGCGGCCACGAGACGCCCCTCGGCGTCGAGAGCCAGGCGAAGCCGGACCACGCCCTCCACGCCGGCGAGGCGGGCGGACCTCGGGTAGGCGGGTTCGACGCGGCGGACGAACTCCGGCGGGCGGAGGCGGGCCTCGCCGGAAGCGGCGGGCAAGGCGGACGCGGGCGCGGCCTCGACGGCCGACGTCGCGGGCGGCGGCGACACGGCGAGCGACGTGCCGGGGACGGCGGGCGAGACGACCGGGGCGGGCGGAGGGAGCGCGGCGACGCGGGCGATCGGCGGGGGCGGCGACGCCTCGGCGATCAGCTCGACCACGATCAAGCCGTCGCCCCGCGAGGCGGTCGCCCCGGGCGCGCCCCAGATCCAGCCGAGGGCGGCGAGGTGCCCGAGGCCGACGCCGCACCAGATGGCGGCGACGCGGGAGAGGGACGGGATCATGTCTTGCGGGCGGCGAGGCGCCCCGGCGAGATCATCCACAGCAGCGCCCACTGGCCGAAGGGGTTCTCCTTGTCGGCCGGACGCACGCGCTCAAGCGCGAGGTAGCCCGCCTTCTTCACGACGAGCGAGACCTCGCTGCCGCCGCGCGCGAGCAGGAGGCCGGCGAGACGGCCGAGGTGGGGGTTGTGGCCGACGAGGAACCGGTCGTCCTTGCAGGTCGCGAGGTCGAGGCCGATCATCACGGGCTCGTCGTTGGGCCGAAGGCCGGGTCGGACCTGAACGGGGACCTTCGAGCCGACCCGCTCGAGGAGCAGCTCGGCCGTCTGGCGCGCACGCAAGAAGCCGCTGTGCTCGACCTGCTTGAGGCCGTCGAGGAAGGTCCAATCCATCAGTTCGGCCATGCGCGCGACCTGGGCGCGACCGCGGTCCGTCAACGCGCGGCCGGCGTCCGGGATGCCCGGGGCGGCCTCGGCGTGGCGGAGCAGGTACAAGCGCATGCGCCAACCTGAAAGAGGGGCGGCCACAGGGCAAGGCGGAGGCGAGGCGCGGGGCCGGGCGTCACGGGGCGCCTGGGGTTAAACCCCCTCCGCAGCCCGCATAAAACCTCAGGGAAAAGACCCTATACTGAACACTTGTTCATTTTGCTTGCGTCCCCCTGTTTGCCATCCGAAACTGTCCCCCTAACCCCTCCCCCCATGTCCACCCCCACCAAGACCGAGACCGCCGAGAACAAGAAGGCCGCCGCCGCCAAGGCCGAGGACCGCAAGGCCATCGAGCTGGCCCTCTCCGCCATCAACAAGACCTACGGCGAGGGGACCCTGATGCGCATGGGCGAGGCCTCCAAGATGACGGTCTCCAGCGTCTCCACCGGCTCGGTCGCCATCGACCTCGCCCTGGGGGTCGGCGGCCTGCCCCGCGGCCGCATCGTCGAGATCTACGGTCCCGAGTCCTCCGGCAAGACCACCCTCTGCCTCTCGGTCATCGCCGAGATCCAGCGACAGGGGGGCAACGCGGTCTTCATCGACGTCGAGCACGCCCTCGACCCCCGCTACGCCAAGGTCGTCGGCGTGGACCTCGACAACCTCCTCGTCTCCCAGCCCGAGTCGGGCGAGGACGCGCTCAACATCGCCGAGACCCTCATCCGTTCCGGGGCCGTGGACGTGGTCGTGGTCGACTCGGTCGCCGCGCTCGTCTCCAAGCAGGAGCTCGAGGGCCAGATGGGCGACAGCACGGTCGGCGTCCAGGCCCGCATGATGAGCCAGGCCATGCGCCGCCTCACGGCCGCCATCAGCCGCACCAACTGCATCTGCATCTTCACGAACCAGATCCGCGAGAAGATCGGCGTGATGTTCGGCAACCCCGAGACGACCCCCGGCGGCCGCGCCCTCAAGTTCTTCTCGTCCGTCCGCATCGACATCCGCCGCATCGGCCAGATCAAGGAGCCGACCGGCAAGGTCATCGGCAACCGCACCCGCGTGAAGGTGGTGAAGAACAAGGTCGCCCCTCCCTTCACCGAGTGCGAGTTCGACATCATGTACAACGAGGGCATCTCGCGCACGGGGTCGGTCCTCGACCTCGGCATCGAGCACAAGATCCTCGAGAAGAAGGGCGCGTGGATCGCCCACAACGGCCAGCTGATCGGCCAGGGTCGCGAGGCCGCCAAGGAGCACCTCATGAAGAACCCGAAGCTGATGGAGGAGTTGCAGAAGACCATCCTCGAGAAGGTCCAGGTCACCGGGGGCATGACCCTCGGCGCCTCGGGCGACGCCCCGGCGGCGGAGTGATTTCCCAAGGGTTGGGTCGAGGCCGCGCCTTCGGGGGCGCGGCCTCTTTGTTGCCCGGGCTTGAGTTTCGCCGGCGGCGCGCCAATGTCATACGTCCCCTGCGGTGTTCGACACCCGCGGCAGCCTCCGTCTCCCACGTTCATAACAACGGGAGGAACGACCCGACCGGCCTCGTCCGAGCCGGGCAACGATCCGCCCACCTAAACCCAGGGAATCACTGGAGCTCCAATGCGGAATCGGCACAGGCGGGGGACTATTTTTTCTGGGCGGGATAGCGGGGGGCGGGTGGGCTATGACGCTGGATCGCTGTGACGCTGACTCGCTGTTGCGCTGTTGCGCGAATCCCGCTGTTCAGCGGCTTTAGCGGTAGCAGCGGTGGCAGCGGGCGAGAACTCGCTGCGCTCGTTATCTGAAGGGCTAGATGGCTCGATGGCTTCTTAGCCTCCCGCCCCTTTTAGCCGCTTCTAGCCTCTGCTTGCTTCCTCCGGCTCAACGTCCTCCTCGTCATCCCCACCGTTATCTTCCTCCGCCTCCTCCGGCTCCTCGTCATCCTCCGCCTCCTCGTCATCCCCCCTTTCCAGCTTTTCCAAGCCCTTCCCAGCTCTTTCCAGCTTCCCCTAGATCAACCCCGCCTCGCCGAAACTGAACCAGCCCTTCGAGGTCGGGTCGGCCTCGGGGCGACCGACGATGACGTGGTCCATGAGCTCGACGCCGATCACGCGGCCGGCCTCCGCCAGCTGGCGGGTGACGGCGCGGTCCGCATGGCTCGGGGCGGGATCGCCGCTCGGGTGGTTGTGGGCGACGATCACCGCGGCCGCGGCGTGGCGGAGCGCCTGGCGGAAGACCTCGCGCGGATGCAGCAGCGAGCTGGTGGCCGTGCCCGAGCTCACCTCATGGAGGGCGAGGAGGCGGTTGCGCCGGTTCAGGGAGAGGACCCAGCACTTCTCCACGGCGAGGCCCGAGGCGAGGGGCTCGACGCGCGACCACACCTTGGCGGGAGCGTCGAGCCGCTCCCCGGGGTCGTGGGCGCGCTCGCGCACCCGGCGCGCGAGCTCGAGGGCGGCCGAGAGCTCGGCCGCCTTGGCGGGGCCGAGCCCCGGGACACGCGCGAAATCCGCGATCTCCCAGCCGGCGAGGCCGGCGAGGTTGCCCGCCGCGTCCAGGAGCTCGGTGGCGGCCCGGTCGCCGGCTCCCCCGCGCCCGATGAGGAGGGCGAGCAGCTCGGCGTCGAGCAAGGCGCGGGCGCCGAGGCGGGCGAGGCGGGCGCGGGGAAGGTCGTCGGCGGTCATGACGCCAGCGAAGCCCCCGCCCGGCGCGGCGCGAGGGCGGCGATTACCCAGCCATAACCCCTCAGCGGCGGTAGGAGGCAAGCACCCGGCCGTACGCCGGGGTGAGGTCTTCCGCCCGGCCGACGTTGAGGCCGAGGTCCTTCACCAGGCCGTCCTTGAGCCCGTAGATCCAGGCGTGGACCTGGACGTCCTGGCCGCGGGCCCACGCGTCCTGGACGACGGTGGTCTGGCAGACATGGAGGGCCTGCTCGACGACGTTGAGCTCGCAGAGCGTGTCCAGCTTGGCGGGGCCGAGGACGGACTCGACGGCCAGGGCGTGCTTGTGGTGGACGTCGCGGATGTGCCGGAGCCAGTTGTCGATGAGGCCGAGCTTGCGGTTCTCGAGCGCGGCCTGGACGCCGCCGCAGCCGTAGTGGCCGCAGACGATGATGTGCTCCACCTTCAGGGCCTCGACCG
This sequence comes from uncultured Opitutia bacterium, assembly GCA_903868455.1. GTDB lineage: Bacteria > Verrucomicrobiota > Verrucomicrobiia > Opitutales > UBA953 > UBA8828. The sequence continues at coordinate 2,415 of CAIPVK010000139.1, read as the reverse complement.
CGTACTGGATGACCGAGAGGCAATTGAGGTCGGAGTGGACGACGACGTTGGCGACGTTGCGATGGACGAAGAGCTCGCCCGGCAGCAGGCCGACGATCTCGTTGGCGGGCACGCGGCTGTCCGAGCACCCGATCCAGAGGTAACGCGGGCTCTGCTGGCGGGACAGCGTCTCGAAGAACCCGGGCTGGGCCTGCCGCACGCCCTCGGACCAGGAACGGTTGCGCGCGAAGAGGTGGTCGAGCGAGCCCATGGGGGACGATGCCCCGCGGCGGACGGCGGTTGCAAGACCGTTCTGCCGCGGCTATCCCGGGGCATGAACGCCTCCCTCGGGACCTTCCTGACCACGGCCGGGCTGCTCGTGGTCTCCAACTGCTTCATGACCTACGCCTGGTACGGCCACCTCCGCACGATGGCCGACCGCCCGTGGTGGATCGCCGCGCTGGCGAGCTGGCTCGTCGCCTCGATGGAATACGCCGTGATGGTCCCGGCCAACCGTCTCGGCTACGCGGGCGGGATGAGCGGGGCCCAGCTGAAGATCCTCCAGGAGGTCATCACCCTCGCCGTGTTCGTCCCCTTCATGCTCCTCTTCCTCGGCGAGCGCTGGCGCTGGGATTTCCTCTGGGCCTTCCTCTGCCTCCTCGGGGCGGTCTTCTTCATCTTCAGGCCGGATAAGGGGTGAGGATGGGGGACTAGGGGGATAGGGGACTAGGGGGATGACGAGGAGGACGAGGAGGCGTCGGAGGCGGAGGAAACAAGCAGAGGCTAGAAAGGCTAAAAGGGGCTAGAAGCGCCTCGAAGGGGCGGAAGGCTCGCAAGCCTAAGAGCCATCGAGGTAACGAGCGGAGCGAGTTCTCGCCCGCTGCCACCGCTGCTACCGCTGCCACCGCTAAAGCCGCTGAACAGCAGGATTCGCGCAGCAGCGCGCCAGCGTCACAGCGAGTCAGCGCGCAAAGGCCCTCTCCTCGCTCCCCACTCCCCGCTCCTCAATCCTCGCGGAGAATCTCCCTCGGCGAGCCCGGCCCCTGGTCCGGCCCGATATACCCCTGCTCCTCGAGGATATCCATGACGCGCGCGGCGCGGCCGTACCCGATGGAGAGGCGGCGCTGGAGGAAGGAGACGGAGGCGCGGCGGCTCTGGCGGATGATGTCCCAGGCCTTGGCGACCATGGGGTCGTCGTGGCCGCCGCCCTCGCCGCCCTCTCCATCGCCCCCCTCGCCGTCGTCGTCCGCCCGGTCGAGGGCCTCCTGCACGGCGGCGACGAACTCGGGCGCGCCGTTCTTCTCGCGCAGGAAGGCGACGATACGCGTGACATCCTCGTCCGAGATGAAGGCGCCCTGGACGCGCTGCAGCGTGGCGGTGCCGGGGGCGAGGTAGAGCATGTCGCCCTTGCCCACCAGGGTCTCGGCGCCCTTGGAGTCGAGGATGGTGCGGGAGTCGACGAGCGCGGCGACCTTGAAGGCGATGCGCGTCGGCAGGTTGGCCTTGATCAGGCCGGTGATGACGTCCGTCGACGGGCGCTGGGTGGCGAGGACGAGGTGGATGCCGGCGGCGCGGGCCTTCTGGGCGATGCGGGCGACGGAGGTCTCGATGTCCTTGGCGGCGACCATCATGAGGTCGGCCATCTCGTCGATGACGCAGACGATGCAGGGCAGCTTCTCCTTGGGGATCTCGACCGTGCCCGGGACGGCCTCGGCGGCGGCCTCGGCGGCGGCCGCGCGCTCCTCGGGGGTGAGCTCGAGCTCCTGCTGGCGGGCCTTCTCGGCCTCGGCGGCGTCCTTGGCCACGCGCGCGTTGAAGCCCGCGAGGTTGCGCACGTTGGTCGCGGCGAAGATGCGGTAGCGGCGCTCCATCTCGGCGAGGAGCCACTTGAGCGCGGCGGGGACCTTCTTGGGGTCGGTCACGACCGGCACCAGGAGATGCGGCAGGTCGTTGTAGACCTGGAGCTCGACGACCTTGGGGTCGACGAGGATGAGCCGGAGGTCCTCGGGCGTCATCCGGTAGAGGAGCGAGACGAGGAGGGTGTTGATGCAGACCGACTTGCCCTGGCCGGTGGAGCCGGCGATGAGGGCGTGGGGCATCTTGGAGAGGTCCTGGACGATCGGGCGGTTGGTGACGCTGTCGACGCCGAGGATGACGGGGAGATCGAAGGCGCTCTCCGCCCAGGCCTTGGACTCGAGGATGTCGCGGGCGACGACCAGCTGGCGGCTGGCGTTGGGGATCTCGATGCCGACGGTGCCCTTGCCCGGCACGGGGGCGAGGATGCGCACCGACTCCGCCATGAGGTTCATGGCGATGTTGTTCTGCAGGTTGGCGATGCGCTCGATGCGGACGCCCGGGGCGGGGCGGATCTCGTACCGCGTGATGGAGGGGCCCTGCTGGATGCCGACGTCGATGCCGTTGGCCGGGTCGACGGGG
>CAIPVK010000138.1 GCA_903868455.1 uncultured Opitutia bacterium | reverse complement strand
CGCGACTCGAGGTCGAGGTAGGCCGCGCGCTCGGGCTCGTCGGGACGCGGCGCCTTGGCGTAGAGGTCCTTGCGGTCCTTGGCCACGCCGCGCCAGGCCGACTCGGCGAAGGCGAGCGTGACGGGCCAGGTCGGGGAGATGCGGTTGGTCTGCTCCTCGTCGGCGATCACGTGGTCGGGCCAGTGGCAGAGGATGGCGCCGAGCGCCTTGCCGTCGGTACGGGGCTTGGCCGCGAGCTGGACGAACATCTGGTTCGGGGCCTCCGAGGGGTCCATGTGGTTCGTGTAGACGTAGCGGGAGTCGATGTAGGGGTTGCCCTTGGGCGGGGCGGCCTTCGCCCAGAGCTGGTAGACGACGTCGTCGCCGGGGATGCCGCCGCCCGGCCTCCAGAGGACGGGCACCTTGCCGAGGGAGCGCACGTGGCCGACCATCTCGGGCAGGAAGGACTTCATGCGGATGGCCACCTCGTCGGAGCCCAGGTGGAAGTACTTGCTCGGGAAGAGCTTCGCCCAGTCCTCGACCTCGCCCTTGAGCACCGCCACGCCCTCGGGCGTCTGCATGTCGAAGCCGAGGCCCTTCTTGAAGTAGGTGGAGTGGCCGGGCATATCCATCTCGGGGATGACCTCCACGCCGCGCGCGGCGGCGAAGGCCACGAGCTCCTTGACCTCCGCCACGCTGTACTGGCCGTTCGGCTTGCGGTCGCGCGACTTGGGGTCGTTGAGGCCGGGGTTCCGCTTGGTCTCGACGCGCCAGCCGTGGTAGTCCGTCAGGTGCCAGTGGAAGGTGTTCAGCTTGTGGCGGGCCATGAGGTCCACCTGGCGCTTCACCATCCCGAGGGTCTGGAAGTTGCGGCCGACGTCGTGCATGAGGCCGCGGATGGGGAAGGCGGGCCAGTCGCGGATGGTCGCGGCGGCGACCTTGCCGCCGCGGGTCAGCTGGGCGAGGGTGGCGCGGGCGTGGCGGACGCCTCGTTCGGTGTTGGCGCGGATGCGGATCCCGGCCGCCGAGACCCGAAGCTCGTAGGCCTCGTCGGCGCAGCTCGCGGCCTCGACCGAGCCCTCCTTGACCTCGACCGTCTCGCGGAGACCGGCGACCGCAAGGTCGCCCTGGCCCCAGGTCACCTCGACGGGCATGGGCAGCAGGGCGGGGCGCTCGGCGGCGACGGCGGCGAGCGGCAGAAGGAGGAGGGCGAGGGCGCGCATGGGACGAGCCTCAACGACCGCCCGGGAGGGCGCAAGGTTCCGCGTCGGTCCCTGGATAAGGCAATTGCCCAGTCAGCGCCGGTCGAGGCTTCGGTAGTGGATGGCCTCGAGCAGGTGGGCGGTCGAGATCCGGGGCTCCCCGGCCAGGTCGGCGACCGTCCGCGCGACCTTCAGCACGCGGTCGTAGGCGCGGGCCGAGAGCCCCAGCTTCTCCATCGCCTGCTGGAGCAGATCGCCCTGGGCGCGCTCGAGCGCCGCGTGCTCCCTCAGCTCCCCCGGCCCCATCGTCGCGTTGCACGCCCCCGCGCGGTCGCCGAACCGCGCGGCCTGGGCGGCGCGGGCCGCGAGCACCCGCTCGCGCATCGCGGCCGAGGTCTCGCCCGGGGCGGCCGACCGGAGCTCCTCGATCCCCAGCGCGGGCGCCTCCACCTGGATGTCGATGCGGTCGAGGAGCGGGCCGGAGACGCGCGCCCGGTAGCGCTGGACCGCCCCGGGGTTGCACCGGCACTCGCGGCGGCTGTCGCCGAGGTGGCCGCAGGGGCAGGGGTTCATGGCCGCGACGAGCAGGAAGCGGGAGGGCAGGGTGACCTTCGCCGCGGCGCGCGAGACCGTGACCTCGCCGTCCTCCAGCGGCTGGCGGAGCACCTCGAGGGCCGAGCGGCGGAACTCCGGGAGCTCG
>CAIPVK010000137.1 GCA_903868455.1 uncultured Opitutia bacterium | reverse complement strand
GCTGCTGGACGGCCCGGATACGGGCCTCCTTAGGGTGGTGTTTCTGTGCCATCTTGGGGGTGTTGTGGTGTTTTTTGGTGTGGTTGTAAACACCCCCCGAAAATTGCACTCAGTTGGACCAAAAAAGCGGGACTATCCCAGAGGGGTGAGGAGTATCATTTCGGATCAAGCTCCGAGTATTATCAGGGAAGCCAGTCTTACCTCAATGAGGGCGACGAGTGGTCCCTAAGGCTTTATTCCAGGATGGTTCGACGGGGTACCGGCGGCGGCGCTCCGAAGATGAGCAAAGAGGGTTTTTAATCCCTCAGCACACCACGATATTGACCTTCTCGCCGGCGGCGTGGAGGAGGCGGCGGAGGACGGCGAGGTCCTCGCGGCTCCTGACGATCACGCCGTGGAAGTCGCTGCCCGGTCCCGCCCCCTCGATGATCTCGAAGCACTCGCGGGCGGCGTCCGCGGCCTCCTCGTCGAGCTCGTCCAGGCTCGTCAGGAGCTCGCTGACCTCGAGGTAGGCCTTGCCCTCGGGGGTGTGGAAGACCCCGATGCGGTCATACCAGTCGTCGCAGACCTCATCGAGCTCGCTCAGGCGGCTGATGGACTGCTCGTTGAGGTCCTCGATGGCGTTCCAGAACTCCGGGTCGACCGTCTCGATCACCTCCCTCCAGGTGGGTCCCTCCCCGGGGCTTTCGGCCTCGCCGCCCTCCTTGGCGAACTTGGCCAGCCAGGCGTCGTCGTCGCAGCCCATGGAGTCGAGGTCCTGCCCGTCCCCGTCGAGCCCCAGCTTGTGGAGGCGCTCCAGGGTGTCGATGGTGTCATCGTCCCCGTTCTCGTCGAGGACCTGGCGCCAGGTCATCCCCTTGAAGTCGTCGTCGGGCTCGCTGAGGGAGAGCAGGTAGCCGTCGGGCTCGGTCGAGCGGGCGTAGATCGTCCGCCAGCTCCTGCGGTAGGGGCCGACCACCACGTTGGGGTCCTTCGGCGAGGTCAGGTCGAGGTCGATGGCCTTGAGCTGGCTCGCCGTGAAGACCGCGGCGCCGGCCATAGTGAGGGACTTCAGGAACTCGCGTCGGGATTGGGAGAGCATGGCGAGGGCGAGTTTGCCCGACGCGAGGGGGAAGGGAAGGGGCGGGTGGGTCATACGGGCGGGGAAGAATTCAGATGAAAGATTCCAAAGTAAAGAGGGGCGCCGGCCGCGATGCTGGAAGGGGTCAGGCCCGCATACGGGCAAATTCCCCGTATGCGGGCCTGACCCCTTTGGCAGAATGCGTGGGGATTCTCGCCCATAGATTTCCGGAGGGTTGTCCCTAGGTAACCCCCGCGCTGGTCTGGATCACATTCCGGTTGAAAATTGCCCGGCCATGGAGCAGTCTCCCGACATCCCCCCCGGTTATATGACGGCCTCGAGCCGCTCTTTGCCGGCCCCCCGCAGGTTACGACCTGCGGGGATTTGTTTTGAGGGTGTCCGTCCCACGTTGTGGTTGTTCGACGGCTTCAACCTCTACCATTCGCTTCGGCAATCCGAGGCCGGCGCGGGCAGGAAGCTGCGTTGGCTGGATTTGGCCGATTTGGCCCGGAATCATCAATACATCCTGGGCGCCGATGCCGAACTTGCAGAGTTACACTACTTCACGGCCCTCCCGCATCATCTTCAGGAGATCGCCCCGGAGACCCTCGAGCGTCACCGCATCTATCTGAGGGCCATAACGGCCAACGTTCCCAGATGTCAGGTTCATTTGGGGCATTTTCAGCCCCGACGCCTGAGCGAGGGCAAGCTGTGGGAGGAAAAGGGGACGGACATGGCCATCGCCACGCAGGCCATGCGGGCATGCGCCAAGTATGACAGGCCCATCGTGATTATCGTGAGCGGGGATTCGGATTTCGTCCCGCTGGCCACTTTCATCAAGGAGTCGTATCATCGGGTGGACCTACGCTTCGCCTTTCCCGCAAATCGCGCCAGCCGCAAGTTGCGCCAGATATGTCCCGGAAGCTTCACCCTTTCGTCTGAATCCTATGGGCGATCGCAGTTCCCCGAATCCCTTCGGTTGCCCAGCGGCAAGTTGCTGACATGCCCGGCATCTTGGCGATGAGGCTGGGACTGGTCGAAAACCGCTCGCCGCGGCCGGCTCGGCGAGCCAGCCCTACCTGTGAAAGGGGTCAGGCCTGGTTACGGTCAGCATGGGTGTAACCAGGCCTGACCCCTTTCACTCCCCCTCGGCGTCGCCGGCGCGGTTGCGATCGGCGGGGAGGTCGGAGAAGCCGGAGGTGGAGGCCTCTTTGTCCGAGGAGCGGGTCCCGAGGAGATGGTAGACGGCGTAGCCGAGGGCGGCCACGAGGGCCAAGCCGACGAGCAAGGGGTGCTGGTCGACGACTTGGCCGACGGCGTCCATGGCCGCGGGAGCGGCTTCCTGGCGTTCCAGGACCTGTTGGACGGCTTCCGAGTCGTTCGCGGCCATGATGGGAGGGGTATGATGCATGACGAAGAACGAAAAACGAAGAACGAAGAAGGGGGAGGGGGGAGGGGGGAAATTAGGCGAAATTAAGAATTAGGAATTAAGAATTAAAAAGAAGGGGGGCGGCTGCATGGCAGCAGTGGCGGGGTAAGCGGTTTGGCGGGGTCCGCGGGGATGGCGGGGGGCGCGGAGTGAGGAGTGGGGGACAAGGGGGATGGGGGACTAAGAGGGACCAAGTGGCTAAGTTTCTAAGAGGCTAAGACACTAAGACGCTAAGGGGCTAAGATGCTAAGAGGCTAAGACACTAAGATGCTAAGTGACTTAGCGACTTAGATACTCAGCGACTGAGCAACCTGGAGACTTAGAGTTCTCGTCTTCGGCCGGCTCGGCGAGCCAGCCCTACCTCCCATTCCTTTTCCGTTTCCAAATTATAAGGCGGCTTGCTTGCGCCGGGGAGGGTCGGAAGTTCACCTCCAAACCCATGAACCCTTGGATCGCCCTTCTCGCCGGACTCGCCCTGCTGTATTTCGGGGCGCAGGAGCTCATCCGCGGCGGCGCCGCGCTCGCCCTGCGCCTCGGCCTCAGCGCCCTGGCCGTCGGCCTCACCGTCATCGCCTACGGCACGAGCAGCCCGGAGATGGTGGTGAGCGTCCAAGCCGCGGCCTCGGGCAACGGCGCGATCTCCCTCGGAAACGTCGTCGGCTCCAATATCTGCAACATCCTCCTCATCCTGGGGCTGGCCGCTGCCATCGCCCCGGTGACGGCCCACGCCCAGCTGATCCGCCGCGAGGTTCCCGTGATGATCGCCGCGTCGTTCCTGCTGTGCGCCTTGCTCTGGGACGGGACGCTTGGGCGGATCGACGGCGCCGCGCTCTTCGCGGCGGTCGTGGCCTACACCTACCTCACCCTGCGCGACGCCCGTCGCGCCCACGCGGCCGCGGTGGAGAGCGAGTTCAAGGAGGAGCTGCCGGAGACCAAGGGCCTCGGGGCCTGGGCGGCGGGCGGCCTCGTGATCTTCGGACTCGGGGTGCTGATTCTCGGCTCGAACCTGTTCGTGGACGGCGCGGTGCGGCTGGCGGAGGGCTGGGGCGTCAGCCAGGGGGTCATCGGCCTGACGGTCGTGGCGGTCGGCACCAGCCTGCCGGAGTTGGCCACGAGCGTGATGGCCTCGGCCAAGGGCGAATCGGACGTCGCCGTCGGCAACGT
>CAIPVK010000136.1 GCA_903868455.1 uncultured Opitutia bacterium | reverse complement strand
GGGCACGACGCTGGTGCCCCGCCCGCGCGCAGGTCGGGCTCGCGGCGCCAGGCCTCGCGCACCGCCGCCACGACCTCGGCCGCGGTGGCGACGCCCACGTCCGCCGCGAGCAGCCGCTCCTCGAGCTCGCGGGCGCCGGCCTCGTCGAGCGGGCGCGCGAGCAGGGCGGCGAGCCCGCGGGCGGTGCGGCCGAGGCCGGCGCGCAGGCGGTCGAGCCAGCCCATCGCTCAGCCCTCCGCGGCCTCGCGCAGCGGGCGGTCGAGGGTCTCCTTGACCTTGTCGAGCACGCCGTTGACGAAGCGGTGGGAGTCGTCGCCGCCGAAGCCCTTGGCCAGCTCGATGGCCTCGTTGATCGAGACCACGGGCGGGATGTCGCGGCGGCGGAGCAGCTCGTGCACCGCGAGGCGCAGGATGGCCAGCTCGACCTTGGCGATGCGGCCGATGGACCAGTTGTCGGCGTGGCGCTCGATGGCGCGGTCGATCTCGTCGAGGTGGCCGAGCGCGCCGGCCACGAGCGACTCGGCGAAGGCGTAGTGGTCGCGCGGGTGCTCCTGCAGGGTGAGGAACTCCGCCAGCGCCACCACCGGGTCGGGCGGGCGCTGGGATTCCCAGGCGTAGAGGAACTGCATGGCCGCGACGCGGTTCTCGCGGCGGCGGTTGCGGCGGGGTTTCTCGGCTCCGGGGGCGTCGCTCATGTCAGTTCTGGGCGAAGGGTTCCTGGCCGCCCTTGCGCGACTTCTCCTCGGCCTCGATCTGGTCGAGGCGCTCGCCGAGCAGGATGCGGTGCGAGGCCATCTCGAGGGCCGCGCGCGCGAACTCCGCGCCGCGGTCGAGCGGCCCCTTGCAGCGGGCCTCGGCCTGGGCGCGGTCGAGGGTGACGACGATGCCGTTGACGATGGGGACCTCCGACCGGAGCGAGGACTCCTGGAAGGCGACCGCCGTCGAGTTGGCGATGACCTCGTGGTGCGGGGTGTCGCCGGCCACCACCACCCCCAGGCCGATGACGCAGTCGTGCTCGCCCGTCATGGCCAGCATGTGGGCGGCGTAGGGGACCTCGGCCGAGCCGGGGACGCGCAGGACGGTGATCTGGGCCTGGGGCACCTTGGCGTCGCGCAGGGTCCGGCGGGCGCGCTCGAGCAGGCTGTCCACCAGGTCGCCGTTGTAGCGGGCCGCCACGATGGCGATCCAGAGGTCGCGTCCGTCGATGTCGGTCGGCTGGGGCTTGTCCTGGCTCATGGTTGGGAGGGAACGGTCGGCCAAGCCAACCGCCCCACCCCCGCTCGGCAAGCCCGAAGCGGCGGGGCCGCTCAGGGCGCCTCCTGGCCGACGATCTCCAGCCCGTGGCCGGCGAGGCCCACGACCTTGCGCGGGCTGTTGGTCAGGAGGCGGATGCGCCGCAGCCCGAGGTCGGCCAGCACCTGGGCGCCGACGCCGTAGTCGCGGTCGTCCATCTCGCCGGGCCGCACGCCCGCCGCGTCGGCCCGGAAGCCGCCGTCGGCCTGCCCGACGTGGACGATCACGCCGCGGCCCGCCGCGGCGATGGCGCGGAAGCTCGCCTCGAGCGCGCCGCCGGGCCCGAAGGCCTTGCCGCGGAAGAGCTCGGAGAGCAGGTTCTCGCGCTGCACGCGCACGAGCGTGGGCTCCGCGCCGGGCCGCCCGAGCACGAAGGCGAGGTGCTGGCGCCCGTCGACCGAGCGGTAGACGTGGAGCCGGAAGCGCCCGAAGGCGGAGTCGAAGTCGCTCTCGGCCACGCGCTCGACGAGCCGGGTGTCGCGTCGCCGGTGGGCGATGAGCTGGGCGATGGACACGAGGCGGAGGCCGAAGCGCGCCTTCATCTCCGAGAGCTCGGGCAGGCGGGCCATCGTGCCATCCTCGTTGAGGATCTCGCAGATGACGCCCGCCGGCGGCAGGCCCGCGAGCAAGGCGAGGTCCACCGCCGCCTCGGTGTGGCCGGCGCGCTGGAGCACGCCGCCCGGCCGGGCGAGCAGGGGGAAGATGTGCCCCGGGCGCACCAGCGCCTCGGGGGGCGTGGCGGCGTCGGCCAGCAGGGCGATGGTCCGCGAGCGGTCGGCGGCGCTGATGCCGGTCGTGATGCCCTCGGCGGCGTCGACCGACACGGTGAAGGCCGTGCGCTGGGACTCCCGGTTCTCGGGCACCATCTGGTCGATGCCGAGCCGGCGCAGGTGGCTCTCCACCATGGGCACGCAGATGAGGCCGCGGCCGTGGCGGGTCATGAAGTTGACCGCCTCGGGCGTGACCTTCGAGGCGGCCATGACGAGGTCGCCCTCGTTCTCGCGCCCCTCGTCGTCGGTCACGACGACCATGCGCCCGGCGGCGATGTCCGCCACGGCGTCCTCGATGCGGTCGAAGGGCTCGTGCATGGTCGCCCCAACGTGCGGGCGCCCCCGCCCGCCGCAAGCGGCGATTCCCGTTCACCCCGCGAGCAGCGCGAGCCAGCCCGCGGCCCAGGCGAGCGGCGGGAGCAGGAGCGCCCGCCAACCCCTGGCCTCGGCGTTGGCCAGGAGGAGCGCGACCATCCCCGCCTGGCAGGCCGCGCCGACCCAGGGGTGGGCCCACTCGCGGGCCACGCCCATGCCGGGCGCCGCCGCCATGAGCTCCGCGAGCCGCGCCATCGCCTCGAGCCACGACGCCGCCAGGGCGTTGGCGACGCGCCGGACCGGCCCCAGGCCGTCCCACGTCGCGAGCGCGGCCGAGAGCATCCCGAGCGCGAGCGGCGGGCCCGCCATCGGCACGAGCAGGACGTTCGCCGCCACGCCGCCCGGGGCCACCTGTCCGAAGAGGCTGGCGGAGAGGGGCGCCCCCGCCGCGCCCGCGGCCGTCGCGACGCACGCGCCCTCCGCCGCCCGGGCGCGCAGCGCGCCGAGCCAGCGCCGCGGGCGCGAGGGAGGCCCCGCGGGCCGCGCGAGCCGGTCGGCCTTGCCCGGTCGCGTCGCCTCGCGCGCCGCCGGGCCGCCCGCGAGCAGGATGCCGCCGACCGAGAGGTAGCTCAGCTGGAAGCCGGCGTCCGTCGCCGCCTCCGGGTCCGCCAGCAGCGTGAGGGCGGCGGCCAGGGAGAGCCCTTGGATCGGGTTGGGTCGTCGCTCGACCCAGCGGCAGGCGAGGAGCCCCGCGGCCATGAGCCAGGCGCGCCGGGCCGAGGGCGTGCCGCCCGTGACCTCGACGTACAGGGCGAGCAGCGCGAGCGCGCCGGCCGCGGAGGCCCGGGGCGGCAGGCGCGCGGCCGAGGCGGCCGCGACGAGGATCGCCGCCATGCCCGCGATGTGCAGCCCGCTGATGGCGAAGAGGTGGAGCGTGCCGGTCGCGGCGAAGGCCGCGCGCTCCTCCTCGCCGAGCAGGCGGCTGTCGCCGAGCATCGTCGCCGCCAGCAGGCGCGCGCCGCGCGGCGATTCCCAGGCGAGCTCCGAGAGCCCCTCGCGCAGGCGCGCCCCCGCGGCGGAGCAGGCGGCGCGCCAGGGCCCGGCCGGCTCGAGCGTCTCGCGCAGCTCCGCCCGGCCGAGCCGCAGCGAGACGCCCTGCGAGCGTCGCCAGCCCGAGGACCCGTCGTCCGCCCGCGCCATCCCCCGCATCACCACCAGCGCGCCGCGCGCGGGGGGCCCGCCCTGGCCCTCCGCCAGCACGCGCCGCCGCAGCGCGTCGCGCGAGCCGCCCTCGACCGTGCCGAGCGCCCACCAGCCGCCCCGCCCGTCGGCCTCGGCCCGTCCGATGCGCAGGAACAGGTGGGCCGGCCCCGGCTTGCCGTCCCAAGGCCCGGTCTCGGCGGCGAGGGCGCCGTGCCAGGCCGCGCCGAGCCCGATGCCTGCCGCGGCCAGGCCCGCCCGGCTCAGCCTCGGTCCGCCGAACGCGGCGAGCGCGAGCCCGAGGAGCCCGAGCGCCCAGCCGCACCAGGGCCCAAGCCCGAGCTCCGCCCGGGTCCAGCAGCCGAGGAAGAGGGGCAGGGCGAGCCAGAGGGCGGGCGCGTGCCCATGGCGGGGCCTCCCTTGGCGGGGGTCTAGGGAAGGAGGGTCGTCCAGGGTGTCGGTCCGGTCCATGGCCGGAGGCCGACCGTCCGCGGCGCGAGCCGCGCGACCTCCGCCCGGAGTCCATCCCAAGCCGGACAGGACGCCACCTCGCCCATCTGGAGGAGTTCACCCAGCGGCACGGTCACGAAACCCCGCTCCCGCCAGCGCGGGTGGGGCAGGGCGAGCCCGGGTTCCGCGAGCCGGGGCGCCGCCTCGTGGAAGAGCAGGTCGATGTCGCAGGTGCGCGGGCCGTCCTTCCCGAGCCGGACCCGCCCGAGGTCGCGTTCGATGGCCAGGCCGGCCTCGAGCAGCGCGCGCGGCCCGAGCCGGGTCCCGACCGCGGCGCAGAGGTTGAGGTAGTCGGGCTGGCCGGCGGGGCCGACGGGGTCGCTGTCGTAGGCGGGGCTCACCGCCAGCAGGCGGGTGCCGGGCAGGCGGGCGAGCGCCGCGAGCGCGGCCCCGAGCGTGGCGGCGCGGTCGCCGAGGTTCCCGCCGAGGGCGACGATCGCCTGGCTGGTCCCGGCCTCAGGCACGGGCCCGGCGGATGCGCACCGAGATGCCGTCGAAGTCGGCCGCGACCGGGGCGAAGGGCTTGTGGACCTCGACCGTGACGGCCTGGACGACGGGGTAGCCCCCGAGGATGCGGGCGGCGATCTGTTGGGCGAGGGTCTCGATCAGGTAGACGGGCTTGCCCTTGAGCTGCTCCTCCACCGTCCGGATGACCGCGGCGTAGTCGACGGTCTTGGTCAGGTCGTCCCCGGCCGCGGCGGGCCGGGTGTCCAGCTCGAGCTCCAGGGACACGGTGAAGCGCTGGCCCAGCCGCTTCTCCTCCGGCAGGGCGCCGTGGTGCCCGTAGGAGCGGATGCCGTTGATCCGGATGAGGTCCATCCCCTCCCATATGCCGCCCTCGCCCGCCGCCCGCAAGCGGCATCGGCGGCAATCGGCGGCGCCGGGGCAGTCCCTGCTTGACCCACCTCGCCGCCGCCTCTGACAGTCGCCGCGACCATGCCCAAGAGGACCGACATCCGATCCATCCTCATCATCGGCTCCGGGCCGATCATCATCGGCCAGGCCTGCGAGTTCGACTACTCGGGCACGCAGGCCTGCAAGGCGCTCCGCGAGGAGGGCTACCGCGTCATCCTCGTCAACTCCAACCCGGCGACGATCATGACGGACCCGGAGACGGCGGACGTCACCTACATCGAGCCCCTCACCCCCGAGGCCCTCGAGCGCATCATCGAGCGCGAGAAGCCCGACGCGCTCCTGCCCACCCTCGGCGGCCAGACCGCCCTCAACCTCTCCCTGCGCCTGGCCAAGACCGGCGTCCTCGCCCGCCACGGCGTCGAGCTCATCGGCGCCAAGGAGGAGGCCATCGAGCGCGGCGAGGACCGCGAGAAGTTCAAGAAGATCATGCTGGAGATCGGGCTCGACGTGCCCCGCTCCAAGGTCGTGCGCGACCTCGAGGCGGCCCGCGCCTGCCTGCCCGAGGTCGGCGGCGAGTTCCCCGTCATCATCCGGCCCTCCTTCACCCTCGGCGGCACCGGCGGCGGCATCGCCTACAACCGCGAGGAGTTCGACCGCATGGCCCAGGCCGGCCTCGACGCCTCGCCCGTCCACGAGATCCTCGTGGAGGAGTGCCTGCTCGGCTGGAAGGAGTATGAGATGGAGGTGATGCGCGACCACAAGGACCAGTGCGTCATCATCTGCTCGATCGAGAACTTCGACCCGATGGGCGTCCACACCGGCGACTCCATCACCGTCGCCCCCGCGCTGACCCTGACCGACAAGGAGTACCAGCTGATGCGCGACGCCTCCTTCGCCGTCATCCGCGCCATCGGCGTCGAGACGGGCGGCTCCAACATCCAGTTCTCGGTCAACCCCGCCAACGGCCGGATGATCGTGATCGAGATGAACCCCCGCGTCTCGCGCTCCTCCGCGCTGGCCTCCAAGGCCACCGGGTTCCCCATCGCCAAGATCGCGGCCAAGCTCGCCGTCGGCTACTCGCTCGACGAGCTGCGCAACGACATCACGCGCTCGACCCCCGCCTGCTTCGAGCCGACCATCGACTACGTCGTCACCAAGATCCCCCGCTTCGCCTTCGAGAAGTTCGCCGGGGCCGACAGCACCCTCACCTCCGCCATGAAGTCGGTCGGCGAGGCCATGGCCATCGGCCGCACCTTCAAGGAGTCCTTCCAGAAGGCGCTCCGCTCGCTCGAGGTCGGCGCCTGGGGCTTCGGCTGCGGCGGCAAGTTCGACGCCCCGACCCTCGACCGCGAGGGCCTGCGCGCCAGCCTCGCCCGCCCCAGCCCCGACCGCGTCTTCCACCTGCGCCACGCCATGCAGGCCGGCCTGACCGACGCCGAGATCCACGCCGCCTCGCGCATCGACCCCTGGTTCGTGCGCCAGCTCCGCCAGCTGGTCGACCTCGAGGCCCGCCTGCGCGCCGCCGGCGCCGGCATCGGCGCCGACCTCCTCCGCGAGGCCAAGCAGGCCGGCTACGCCGACCGCCAGGTCGCCCACGCCACCGGCCTCGCCCCCGCCGAGGTGACCCGCCGCCGCCTCGCCGCGGGCATCGCCGCCGGCTTCCGCCTCGTCGACACCTGCGCGGCGGAGTTCGAGGCCTCCACGCCCTACTACTACTCCTCCTACGACGGCGAGTCGGAGGTCCGCCCGCCCGCCAAGCCCCGCATCCTCATCATCGGCGGCGGCCCCAACCGCATCGGCCAGGGCATCGAGTTCGACTACTGCTGCGTCCACGCCTCCTACGCCCTGCGCGAGATCGGCATGGAGTCGGTCATGATCAACTCCAACCCCGAGACGGTCTCGACCGACTACGACACCTCGGACCGCCTCTACTTCGAGCCCCTCACCCTGGAGGACGTCCTCGAGGTCTACCGCGCCGAGCGCTGCGAGGGCGCCATCGTGCAGTTCGGCGGCCAGACTCCCCTGAACCTCGCCGCCGAGCTGGAGGCCGCCGGCGTCCGCGTCGTCGGCACCTCGCCCGCGAGCATCGCGCTGGCCGAGGACCGCCGCCTCTTCAAGGAGGTCCTCGACGAGCTCCGCATCCGCCAGCCCGACAACCGCACCGCGCTCTCCGCCGAGGAGGCGATGGCCGCCGCCCTCGAGATCGGCTTCCCCGTCCTGCTCCGCCCCTCCTTCGTGCTGGGCGGCCGCGGCATGTTCATCGTCCACGGGATGGACGAGCTCCGGTCCGTCGTGGCCGAGGCCTTCGAGGTCGCGCCCGGCAAGCCCGTGCTGCTCGACAAGTTCCTCGAGGACGCCACCGAGGTCGACGTCGACGCCATCTCCGACGGCGAGACCACCGTGATCGGCGGCCTGCTCGAGCACGTCGAGCACGCCGGCGTCCACTCCGGCGACGCCGGCATGGTCCTGCCCCCGCACACCCTCTCCCCCGCCCTCCAGGACGAGCTCCGCCGCATCACCCGCGCCCTCGCCCGCCGCCTCGGCGTGGTCGGCCTGATGAACATCCAGTTCGCGGTGAAGGACGGCCAGGTCTACATGCTCGAGGTCAACCCGCGCGCCTCGCGCACCGTGCCCTTCGTCTCCAAGGCGATCGGCGTCCCCCTCGCCAAGCTCGCCGCCAAGTGCATGGCCGGCCGCAAGCTGCGCGACCTCGGCTTCACCGAGGAGATCACGCCGCCCTTCTGGTCGGTCAAGGAGGCCGTCTTCCCCTTCAGCCGCTTCCGCGGCGCCCCCGTCGTCCTCTCGCCCGAGATGCGCTCCACCGGCGAGGTGATGGGCACGGACACCGACCTCGGCATGGCCTACGCCAAGGCCCAGATGGCCGCGATGCCGCCCCTGCCCGTCGCCGGCAACGCCTTCCTCTCCGTCAAGGAGTCCGACAAGGCCGGCGCCATCGCCGTCGCGCGCGACCTCGCCGCCCTCGGCTTCACCCTGCACTCGACGAGCGGCACGGCCGACGCGCTCGCCGCGGCCGGCCTGGACGTCGTCCGCGTGGCCAAGATCTCGACCGGCGCCCGCCCCAACGTCCTCGACCTGCTCAAGAACGGCAAGGTGCAGCTCATCGTGAACACCGCCGCCGGCATGCTGCCCCGCCAGGACGAGAACCTGATGCGCGGCGAGGCCGTCCTCCGCGGCGTCTACATGGCCTCCACCCTCAACGCGGCCAAGGCCGCGGTGGGCGCCATCCGCTCCCTCAAGGCGCGGCCGCTCGAGGTGCTTTCCCTCCAGGAGCGGCTGAAGACGCTTCCCAAGGCCCGCTGAAGCCTGCAGAGTCGGGGTCCCATGCGCCCCGCCCTCCTCCTCGCCCTCCTCGCCGCCGTCCTGCCCGCGCAGGAGGCCCCCGCCGCCGCGCCCGCCCCCAAGGCGGAGGTCGCCAAGCCCGCCCCCCTGACCGACGTCGAGGTCCGCGCCGGGTTCGCCCTGCTCGGCCGCGGCGTCGGCGCCCAGTCCCCGCTGCCCGGGATGCGCGAGGCCTACGCGATGTCGGCCGACGAGGTCGACGCCTTCCTCTCCGGCCTGCGCGCCGCGATGCTCGGGCAGGACCGCTCCGCGCCCGAACGCCCCGACGCGCGCTTCGACGCCCTCCTCCGCGAGCGCGTCCAGCAGGGCGCCGAGCGCGCCAAGGCCGCCAACGCCGGCTTCCTCGCCAAGGTCGACGCCGACAAGGCCGTGACCAAGACCGCCTCCGGCCTCCGCTACCAGGTGGTCAAGCCCGGCGACGCCGCCGCCAAGCCCAAGGCCACCAGCACCGTCACCTGCCGCTACCACGGCACGCTGGCCGACGGCACCGTCTTCGACTCCACCCGCAACCGCGGCGACGAGCCCGTCACCTTCTCCCTCGCCGAGGTCATCCCCGGCTGGACCGAGGGCCTGCAGCTCGTCGGCAAGGGCGGCGTGATCAAGCTCTGGATCCCGGCCGACCTCGCCTACGGCGAGCAGGAGGCCGGCCCCATCCCCGCCGGATCCGTCCTCGCCTTCGAGGTCGAGATCCTCGACGTCAAGTGACGCCGGGCGCCGGGAACCCTTCCCCCGCCGGGAGGTCGAAACCGGCAGGGATGCGTCTCGCCTCCGCCCTTGCCCTTTCCCTGCTCGCCTCCGGCCTCGCCGCGGCGGAGGGGCCGGCCGCGCCCCTCACGCTCGCCCAGGCCGCGCGCCGCGCCCTCGCCGGCAACCTCGGCGTCGGGCTCGAGCGCCTCGGCGCGGCCGACGCGCTCGACGGCGTGACGCTCGCTGAGTCGGCCTTCGACGCCCGCCTCTCCTGGTCCAACACCCTCGGCTCCTCGCGCAGCCTGGCGGACATCGACGCCGACCTGCCCGCGACGGACACCTGGGCCTCCGAGCTCGCCCTCTCCCAGCCCTTCTCCTGGGGTGGCTCGCTCCGCCTCTCCGGCTCCGCCGACCGCCTTTGGGCCGACAGCGACGGGATCGCCGGCAACCGCACCGTCCAAGCCGGGGCCGGCATCGCCTACACCCAGCCCCTGCTGCGCGGCGGCTGGCGCGCGGTCAACCTCGCGCCCGTCGTCTCGGCCCGCCTCGGAGCAGGACAGTCGCGCCTCCTGCTGCGCGCCGCCACGCTCGACCTCCTTCTGCGCGCCGAGCAGGACTACTGGGCGCTCGCCGCCTCGCGCTCGCTCGTCGCCCTGCGCGAGAGCAGCCTCGCCTCGGCCCGCTCGCTGCTCGACGAGGTGTCCGAGCGCCGCCGCCTCGGCACGGCCACCGTGCAGGAGGAGCTGCAGGCCCGCGCCGATGTCGCGGCCCAGGAGGTCGCCGTGCTCGGCGCCCGCCAGCAGGCCGACGCCGCCGACATCCGCCTGCGCCGCACGCTCGGGATGGACGGCGCCGACCTCGCCGAGCTCGCGCTCCAGCCCCTGCCCGAGGACCCGGTCGAGGGCGTCGCCGACTACCGCGCCTGGCTCGCGCGCGTCCTCGAGGGCGACCTCCCCTCGCGCGCCCGGCGCCTCGAGGTCGACGCCGCCGAGGCCCGCGTCGGCGCCGCGCGGATGAACGACCTGCCGTCGCTCGACCTCACCCTGGCCGGCGCCGCCAACGGCGAGCCCGCGACCTTCGGCCGCCTCAACCCGGCGATGAACGCGCTGCCCGGCCGGCACTCGTGGGACGCGGCCGCCTCGCTCACGCTCGCCTTCCCGCTCGGCTTCCGCGAGTCCGAGTCCCGCCTGCGGCTCGCCCTGCGCGACCGCCGCCGCGCCGAGCTCCGCGTGGCCGACGCGCGCCAGGCCCTGACCTTCGACGCCCGCGCCGCCTGGCGCGACCTCGAGTCCGCCCGCGCCCGGCGCGAGTCCGCCCGCGCCGGCCTCGACCTCCAGACCCGCGCCTACGAGGGCGAGCGCGCCCGCTACGCCGCGGGCGTGACCGACCTGCCGCGCGTCCTGCAGGCCCGCGCCTCGCTCGACGCCGCCCAGTTCGCCTGGGTCTCCGCCGTGCTCGACGGCCGCTCCGCCGCCGCCCGCGTGGCGCGGCTCGACGGCTCGATCCTCACGCGCCTTGGCTTCACCTGGGACGACGCCGAGCCCCTGCTCGGCGCCGACCTCGGCGTCGACGACCCGCTGCCGCCCCTTTCCGAGCCATGAGACGCCCCGCCCTCCTCGCCCTCGCCGCCGCCGCGGCCGCGGCCGCCGCCTGGTGGCTCCTCGCCCCCGGTCCCCGGGCCGCCTCCGGCCCCGCCGAGGGCCAGCGCCGCCTGACCGCGCGCGCCGAGCGCCGCGACATCGAGGCGGCGGTCGTCGCCTCGGGCTTCGTCCGCCCCGTGACCTCGAGCGAGATCAAGGCCGAGGTCAGCGGCAAGGTGCTGCGCATCGCCGTCGCCGACGGCCAGGCCGTCCGCCGCGGCGACCTGCTCGCCACCCTCGACCCCACGCTCGCCCGCGCCGACCGCGAGGAGGCCGCGCGCAACCTCCAGCTCCAGCGGCTCAACCTCGAGAAGCTCGGCCGCGAGCGGACCCGCGCCGAGGCCCTGCGCGCGCGCGAGTTCGTCTCCGCCCGCGAGGCGGAGGACGCGGTCACGGCCCACGAGGTGGCCAAGCTCCAGCTCGAGGTCGCCCAGGCCCGCCTCGACAAGGCGGAGGAGAACCTCCGCCGCACCGAGCTGCGCGCGCCGCACGACGGCGTGGTCAGCGACATCGGCGTCCTCGAGGGGCAGATCGTGGTCAGCGCCCAGTCCATCAACAGCGGCACACCCGTGATGAAGGTCTCGGGCGTCGACACCCTGAGGGTCGACGTGAACCTCAACGAGTTCGACGCCACGCGCGTCGCGGTCGGTCGCGAGGCCGCGCTGACCTTCGATTCCCTGCCCGGGGTGCGCCGCCCCGGCAAGGTGGTCTTCCTCGCCTCCTTCGGCGCCTCCGACGCGAAGGACAAGGACGTGCGCGTCTTCCCCTGCCAGATCGCCTTCGAGTCCGGCGAGGGCGTTCGCCCGGGCATCAGCGCCAACGCCCGCATCCGGCTCGCCGCCGCCAAGGGCGCGGTGGCCGTGCCGGTCTCCGCCATCTTCGTCGAGGACGCCGCCCGCGTGGCCTACGTGCGCGGCGCGGGCGGCGCCTGGGAGCGCCGCGAGGTCGAGGTCGGCCTGAGCGACTCCGGCTGGTCCGAGGTGACCAAGGGCCTGGCCGAGGGCGAGACCGTCAGCCTCGTCCGCCCCGCCGGCCTCCGCTGAGCCGATGGCCCTCGCCGTCCTCCAGGACCTGCGCAAGACCTACCGGATGGGGGACGAGGACGTGCGCGCCCTCGACGGCGTCGACCTGAGCTTCGCGCCGGGCGAGCTCGCGGCCATCCTCGGCCCCTCGGGCTCGGGCAAGTCCACCCTGATGCACATCCTCGGGTTCATGGACACCCCGACCTCGGGCCGGATCACCTTCGAGGGCGCCGACGTCAGCTCCCTCCCGCCGGAGCGCCGCGCCTGGTACCGCTCGCATCGCGTGGGCTTCGTCTTCCAATCCTTCAACCTGCTGCCGCGCCTGACGGTGGTGGAGAACGTCGCCCTGCCGCTGCTCTACCGCGAGGACGCCGGCGGCGAGGCCGCGCGCGAGGCCCGGGCCCGCGAGGCCCTCGACCGCGTCGGCATGGGCCACCGCCTCGGCCACCGCCCGACCGAGCTCTCCGGGGGCGAGCGCCAGCGCGTCGCCATCGCCCGCGCCATCGTCGGCCGCCCCGCCCTCGTCCTCGCCGACGAGCCGACGGGCAACCTCGACTCGCGCAACGTCGAGCGCGTGCTCGACCTGCTGGCCGAGCTGAACCGCGAGGGCGTGGCCGTCCTGCTCGTCACCCACGACCTCGCCGTGGCCGACCGCGCCCCGCGCGTCATCCGCATGCGCGACGGCCGCGTCCAGGAGGACGTCCGCCGATGAGCCCGCGCCGCCTCGCCGAGCGCCTGCGCCCCGCCGTGGTCAACGGCCTGCGCGAGCTGCGCGCGAGCAAGGTCCGCTCGCTCCTCTCGATGTCGGGCATCATCCTCGGCGTGGCCTCGCTCGTCGCGATGGTCACCGTCGTCCAGGGCATGGTCGGCAACTTCCGGCAGTTCGTGGAGGCGATGGGCGGGATCGAGCGCGTGACCGTGGTCAAGGACACGCTGCCCCGCGACCAGGAGCACCTCGCCTCGCAGTCCCCGGGCATCACGCTGGAGGACGCCCGCCAGCTGCGCGCGGCCGTGCCCATGGCCCAGCACGTCTCGCCCGAGCTGCAGGTCGGCTGGGAGCGGGTCGTCCGCGGCAACCGCGAGACCCGCACCCTCGTCCTCGGCTGCACCTCGGACTGGCTCCCCGTCGCCCGCCGCTGGGTCGAGCGCGGCCGCTTCCTCACCGACCTCGACCAACTGGCCCGGGCGAACGTCTGCGTCATCGGCTCCGCCGTGGCCGACGAGCTCTTCGGCGAGGGTTCCGACCCGGTCGGTCAGGCGGTCAGCGTGCGCGGCCGGCGCTTCGAGGTCGTGGGCGTCCTCAACGAGATCCAGGCCTCGGGCATGACGATGCGCCCCGCGGGCGGGCGCGGCGGCCGCGGCGGGGGCGGCGGCATGTGGCGCTGGCGCAACAGCGGCGTCTACATCCCGGTCGAGACCGCCACGCTCCGCTTCACCGGCAACGAGCAGCTCACCCAGGTCGCCCTCCGGCTGGGGTCGGCGGACGACCTCGCGGAGGGCGTGCCCCTGATCGAGCGCACGGTGCTCCGCGCCCACAACGGCATCCAGGACTTCCGCGTCGACACCAACGAGGAGACCCTCGCGGAGTTCCGCAAGACGGAGTCGGCCTTCACCCTGGCGCTCGGCGGCGTCGCCGCCATCTCCCTCTTCGTCGGCGGCATCGGCATCATGAACGTGATGCTCGCCTCCATCAACGAGCGCATCCGCGAGATCGGCGTGCGCAAGGCGGTCGGCGCCACCGGCCCCGACATCTTCCTGCAGTTCCTCGCCGAGGCCGCGGTCATCTCGGGCGTGGGCGGCTGCATCGGCCTCGCCGTCTCCGCCGCGCTCGTCGCGGCGATGAACGCCATCCTCTCGGCCGCCGTCCCCGGCGGCGTCACCGCCTCGCTCGACCTCGCCGTCCTCGCCATGGGCCT
>CAIPVK010000135.1 GCA_903868455.1 uncultured Opitutia bacterium | reverse complement strand
TCGGCAACGGCCTGCTCATCCTGCTCTGCGTCGTGATGATCCCGCTCGCCACCACCGAGATCGGCACGGACGGCGCCATCACCGGCATCATGGAGGCCCCGCTCAAGGAGGTCGGCGCCCATCCCCTCTGGGTGCTGATCTACACCTCGGCCATCATGGCGATCCTGCGCTTCAACGCCGGCCCCATCGTCAGCCGCATCTCCCCGCTCGGCCTCCTCGCCGTCAGCGCCGTCCTCGCCATCGCCGGCCTCTTCTGGCTCTCCGCCGCCAGCGGGCTCGTCGCCATCTTCGCCGCCGCCACCCTCTACGGCTTCGGCAAGTCCTTCTTCTGGCCGACCACCCTCGGCGTCGTCTCCGAGCAGACCCCCAAGGGCGGCGCGCTCACCCTCAACGCCATCGCCGGCATCGGCATGCTCGCGGTCGGCATAGTCGGCGGTCCCGCCATCGGCGCCATCCAGGAGGCCTCCGCCAAGGACGCCATCGTCGCCAAGCTCGGCGCCGAGGCCTACGGCAAGGTCTCCAAGCAGGCCTCCTACTTCCTGGGCGACTACACCGCGGTCGACGAGGCCAAGGTCGCCGCGCTCCCCAAGGCCGAGGCCGACCAGCTCCACGCCGCCGTCGAGGGCTCGCGCCAGGGCTCGCTCCGCACCATCGCCCTCTTCCCGGCGGTGATGCTCGTCGTCTACCTCGGGCTCATCGCCTGGTTCCGCCGCAAGGGCGGCTACAAGCCGGTGACCCTCGGGTCGGCCCACTGAGCCGATAAGCCGGTCTTTTCGCCGGGCCGAGCGGGCGTGATGCCTGCCGGCCCGGTTTCTTTTGCCGCTGGCGTCGGAACCCGTTTCCCGCTCCCTTGTCAGCACCTTCCCGCCATGCGTCTCCTCCTCGCCCTTCCCGCCCTCGCCCTCCTCGGCGCCGCCGCGCCGTCGAACGACGCCGCCAAGCCCTCGCCCGAGGCGCTCGAGCGCGGCAAGGCCGTCTACATGAAGACCTGCGTCGCCTGCCACCAGGCCAACGGCGCCGGTCTCGCCCCGGTCTTCCCCCCGCTCGACGGCTCGGAGTGGCTCGCCCAGGACGTCACCCTCCTCTCCAAGATCGTCCTCCGCGGCCTGCAGGGCCCGATCAAGGTCAAGGGCCAGGACTACAACATGGTGATGGCCCCCCTCGCCGACCAGCTCAAGGACGCCGAGGTCGCCGACGTCCTGAATTATGTCCGCGCCACCTGGGGCAAGGGCGGCCCGCTGGCCGACGAGGCCCTCGTCAAGGCCGCGCGCGAGGCCTCCAAGGGCCAGAAGCAGCCCTACACCGCCGCCGAGCTCGGCGTGAAGTGACCCGCGCGGGTTGACCCGCGGCGAGCCCGACCCCATCCTGCGCCCATGAGCCGCCCTCCGGAACCGTGGCGCCGCCGGGAGGCGTTGGCCGACCTCTACTACATGGACGCCCGGGCGCGGGTGCTCGACCTCGCCGCCTTCCTCGACCGCCTCGACCGCGCGGAGGGCGCCGAGGACCATCGCCTTCGCTCGCTGCGCGCCGCGCTCGCCCTCCTCGCCGACGGCAAGGAGGACCGCGCCCGGCGGATCCTCGAGTCCTGGAGCGACCCCACGACGGACCCCGCCCCCGCCGCCGGCTCCAAGGGCGCCACCGGCGCCTGGCCCGGGGCCTGAGCCGCCATGCGCTACGTCGAGCCGCACGCCCACATGGTCAGCCGCACGACGGATGACTACCGCGCCATGGCCCTCTCCGGCTGCGCGGCCGTCTGCGAGCCCGCCTTCTGGGCCGGCTTCGACCGCTGCTCGGCCGACGGCTTCCGGGACTATTTCCGGCAGCTGACGGAGACCGAGCCCGCGCGCGCCGCCCGCTTCGGCCTGCCGCACTTCGCCTGGCTCTGCCTCAACCCCAAGGAGTCCGAGGACCTCGGCCTCGCCGAGGACGTCCTCGCCCTCATCCCCGAGTTCCTCTCCCGGCCCAACGTGCTCGGCATCGGCGAGATCGGGCTCAACAAGAACTCGCGCAACGAGCTCCGCGTGCTCGAGCGGCACGTCCAAATCGCCGTCGAGCGCGACCGCCTCATCCTCGTCCACACGCCCCACCTCGAGGACAAGCTCAAGGGCACGCGCCTCATCCTCGACGTCCTCCGCGCCCACGGCGTGAAGCCCGGCCGCGCCCTCGTCGACCACGTCGAGGAGCACACCGTCCGCCTCGTCCTCGACGCCGGCCACTGGGGCGGCATCACCCTCTACCCGGAGTCCAAGGCCACGCCCGCGCGGGCGATCGACATGGTCGAGCGGTACGCCGCCGAGCGCCTCTGGCTCAACAGCGCCTGCGACTGGGGCCACAGCGAGCCGCTCGCCGTGCCGCGCGCCGCGCTCGAGATGCGTCGCCGCGGCCACTCGGCCGCCGCGGTCGACGCCTTGGTCTACGGCAACCCCGTCCGCTTCCTCTCGCAGGTCCCCGGCTTCCGGGTCGCCGAGGGCGCGGACCTCGCGCCGTGAGGGTCGGACCGCGCGCCCACCTCGCCTACTGCACGAACGCGCATCCGGGCGAGGACTGGGCCCAGGTCCGCGCCTCGCTCGAGGGCCCCGTCGCCGAGGTGCGCCGCCGCGTGGCGCAGGGCCGCCCCTGGGCGCTCGGCCTGCGGCTCTCCGGTCCCGCCGCCGCGACCCTCGCGGCCGACGCGTCCGAGCGCGCCTGGCTCCGCGCCTGGCTCGGCTCGCGCGACGCCTATGTCTTCACGGTGAACGCCTTCCCGCGCGGACCCTTCCACGGCGCCGCCGTCAAGGAGCGCGCCTACCTCCCCGACTGGCGCGACCCCGCGCGCCTCGCCTACACGCTCCAGGTCGCCGAGCTGCTCGCCGAGCTCGCCCCGCCCGGGATCGAGCCGACGGTCAGCACCGTGCCTGTCACGTTCTCGGCCTTCGCCCGCGACGCGGAGGCGGACGCCGCGATGCGCGCCAACCTCGCGCGCGCCCGCGAGGGTCTCGCGCGCCTCGCCGACCGCACCGGGCGCCGCGTGCGGCTCGCGCTCGAGCCCGAGCCGCTCTGCCTCCTCGGCACCGCCCGCGAGGCGGCCGACTATCTCGGCGAGCTCTACGCCGCCGTCCCCGCCGCGCGCGAGTGGATCGGCATCAACCTCGACGCCTGCCACCACGCGGTCGAGTTCGAGGGGCCGGCCGAGGCGCTCCGCCTCCTGCGCGCGGCCGGCGTGCCCGTCCTGAAGGTCCACCTCTCCGCCGCGCTCGCCCTCCCGCCGACCGCGCCCGCGCTCGCGCGGCTGGAGGCGATGGACGAGCCCACCTACCTGCACCAGACCTTCCTCCGGCTGGCCGACGGCCGGGTCGAGCGTCACGCCGACATCCCCGCGGGCGTCGCCGCCGCCCGCCGCGACCCCGCTCGCGTCGCCGAGGCTCGCGCCCACTTCCACGTCCCGCTCCACGCCGGCGACCTCGGCGACGGCCTGCGGTCGACGGCGCCCGAGCTCGGCGGGCTGCTCGACGCCCTCGTCGCCGACCCCGCGGCCTGCGACCAGCTCGAGATCGAGACCTACACCTGGGCCGTGCTGCCGCCCGCGCTCCGCGCCGCCACCGTCGCCGACCAGGTCGTCCGCGAGTATGAGTGGACGCTTGCCGAGCTCGCCCGCCGCGGGTGGAATGCGGCATGACCCGCCTCCGGGCCTGGCTTGAGCTGACGCGCGGCGCCAACCTCCCCACGGTCTGGTCCAACGTCCTCGTCGGCTGGCTCCTCGCCGTCGCCTTCGGCGCCAAGCTCGATGCCGGCAGCTTCCCTCAGCTGGGGTGGGCCCTGCTCGGGGCCTCCCTCCTCTACACCGCGGGCATGTTCCTCAACGACGCCGCGGACGCCGCCTGGGACGCCGCGCATCGGCGGGAACGCCCGGTTCCCTCGGGCCGGGTGTCCGCCCGCTCGGCCGCCCTCGCCGGAGGCGCGCTCCTCCTGGTCGGGGCGGAAGCCTGCCACCTGGCGAGCCCCGCCGCCGGCGTCGCCGGGCTCGTCCTTGCCAGCCTCGTCCTCGCCTACACGCGCTGGCACAAGTCGCGCCCCGCCGCCGCCCCCTGGCTCATGGGCGCCTGCCGCGCCCTGCTGCCCCTGGTCGGCTTCCTCGCCAACCCGCCCGACCTCGCGCCGCCCGCGGGCCTCTCGCTGCTGCTCGCCCACGCCCTCGCCCTCGGGCTTTTCACCTCCGGCATCTCCCTCCTCGCCCGGCATGAGGCGACCGGCGGCGAGCCCGGCCGGCTCGCCCGCGCCCTCCCCCTTCTCGCGACCCTACCCGTCCCCGCGGTGCTGCTCACCCAGGGTGCCACCCCTTGGGTCGCCTTGATCTGGGCCTGCGGCCTGATGCTCCTTCCGGCGTGGTCGCGTCGTCGCCACGCCGACATCGGCGACCGGGTGGCCTTCCGCATCGCCGCCCTCTGCCTGGTGGATTACCTCCTGTGGCTCGCCGTCCGCGCCCGCTTCGAGCCCTCGGACCCGCTCGCCATGGGCGGCCTGATGCTCCTGCTTTTCTTCGGAACCGCGCTCGCCCTGAGGCGTCTCCTGCCTTCCACTTGAGGAACCGTCCCATGGACGAGCTCGACCTGCGCTTCTCGGTGACCTACCGCCACCGCATCCTCTTCGTCGAGGACGCGTTCGCGCCCGCCTGTCCGGCGCTCGCGGGGCTGGTGGGCGAGGGCAGGGTGCTCCCCTTGGTCGACGCCGGCCTCGCCGAGGCGCGCCCCGGGCTCCGCGCCGAGATCGTCGCCCACGCCGCCGCCCGCGGCATGCGCCTCACCCGCGAGCCGCTCGTCCTGACCGGGGGCGAGGCCGCCAAGCGCGACACCGCGGTGGTCAAGGCCGTCCTCGCCGCGATCGAGACCGACGGCCTTTGCCGGCACTCGTACGTCCTCGCCGTCGGCGGCGGCGCCTTCCTCGACGCGGTCGGCTTCGCCGTCGCGACCGCCCACCGCGGCCTCCGCCTCATCCGCATGCCGAGCACCACCCTCGGCCAGGCCGACGCGGGCGTCGGCGTGAAGAACGGGATCAACACCTTCGGGAAGAAGAACTTCACGGGCGCCTTCGCCGTGCCCGCCGCCGTCGTCAACGACCTGCGCCTCCTCGCCTCGCTCGACCTCCCCCGCCGGCGCGAGGGCCTCGTCGAGGCGGTGAAGGTGGCCGTGCTCAAGGACCCCGCCTTCCTCGCCGCGCTCGAGGCCGAGGCGCCCGCGCTCCGCGCCGGCGACCTCCCCGCCGTCGGCCGCGCGGTGCGGCGCTCGGCCGAGCTCCACGCCCGCCACATCGCCGAGGGCGGCGATCCCTTCGAGCTGGGCAGCGCGCGACCGCTCGACCTCGGCCACTGGGCGGCGCACCGGCTCGAGTCCCTGACCGCGCACCGGATGTCCCACGGCGAGGCCGTGGCCGTCGGCCTCGCGCTCGACACGCTCTGCGCCCGCGACCTCGGGCTGCTCCCCGCGGGCGACGCCGCCCGCATCCTCCGCCTCCTCGCCGCGCTCGGCTTCCGCACCTACGCGCCCGAGCTGCACCTCGACGGCGGGAAGGCGCTGATCGAGGGGCTCGAGGAGTTCCGCGAGCACCTCGGCGGGCGCCTCACGCTCGTCCTCCCGGCCGGCATCGGCTCCCCGACCGAGGTCCACGCCCTCGATCCCGCGCGCGTCCGCGCCGCGGCCGACGAGCTTCGCGCCCTCGACTCCGCCCCATGCGCCGCGCGGTCCTGAACGTCGTCGGCCTGACCGCGCGCGACCTCGCCTCCGGCCGCATGCCGCGCCTGGCCGCGCGCGCCGCCGCCGGCTCGCTCGCCCGGGTGCGCCCCGCCTTCCCCGCGGTCACCTGCGTGGCGCAGTCCACCTACCTCACCGGCGCGACGCCCTCCGGCCACGGCGTCGTCGCCAACGGCTGGGCCGACCGCGACCTGGCCGAGGTCCATTTCTGGAAGCAGTCCAACCGCCTCGTCGGCGGCGAGAAGCTCTGGGAAACCCTCCGCGCCCGACGCCCGGGGCTGCGCGTGGCGAACTGCTTCTGGTGGTACAATCTCGGCTCCTCGGTCGACCTCGCGGTGACGCCCCGGCCCATCTACCGGGCCGACGGCGCCAAGCTGCTCGACATCGCCAGCTGGCCGCCCGACCTCGCCGGTCGGATCAAGCGCGACCTCTGGGACTTTCCCTTCGGCGCCTTCTGGGGGCCCTACGCCGGGCTCGATTCCTCGCAGTGGATCGCCGACTGCGCGCGTTGGATCGAGCGCCACGAGCGCCCGGACCTCCATCTCGTCTACCTGCCGCACCTCGACTACGACCTCCAGCGGCACGGGCCGGATTCCCCCGAGGCGGACCTCGCTCGCGCGGAGGTCGACACGCTCGCGTGTCGGCTGGCCGACGACCTGGAGCGCGAGGGCGTCGAGGTGACGATCCTCTCCGAGTACGGCATCACCGCGGTCGACCGCGCCGTCCTGCCCAACCGCCTCCTGCGCGAGCGCGGCTGGCTCGTGGCCAAGGACGAGCGCGGCCACGAGGTCCTCGACACCTTCCACTCCGCCGCCTTCGCGGTCTGCGACCACCAGGTCGCCCACGTCCACGTGCGCGATCCCGCGCGCCTGCCCGAGGTCCGCGCCGCGCTCGCCGCCCTGCCCGGCGTCGGCCGCGTGCTCGGCGAGGCCGAGCAGCGCGCGGAGGGGCTTTGGCACGAGCGCTCGGGCGATCTCCTGCTGGTCGCGGACGCGCGCAGCTGGTTCGCGTACCCTTACTGGATGGACGACGCCCGCGCGCCCGACTTCGCCCGCACCGTCGATATCCATCGCAAGCCCGGCTACGACCCCTGCGAGCTCCTCGTCGACCCCGCCGTCCCCTTCCCTTGGCTCCGGGTCCTCGTCTTCCTCCTGCTCAAGAAGCTCGGCTTCCGCGCCTTGCTCAAGCTCACCCCTCTCGACCCGGGGCTCATCCGCGGCTCGCACGGCCGTGTGCCCGAGAACTCGCTCGACTGGCCCGTCCTGATCGAGCCGCGCAAGGGCCTGCCCGAGACCCTCGCCGCGACCGAGGTCCGCGACCGCCTCGCCGCCGGCTTCTGAGCCGATGCTGCTCCTGCACGGTCATTATAAGCTCTTCCCCCGCCGCGTCGCGGTGCGCGCCGAGTGGTGCACCGTCTGCAAGGCGCCGCGGGTCGCGGTCGGCACGCGCCGCCTCGTGGTCCTCCATCTCTTCTGGATCCCCGTGCTGCCCGTCGCCCGCGTGACGGATTGGACCTGCTCAAGCTGCGGCGCCCCTCCCGCCGCCCGGCTCGCCACGCCCCGTTCGCGCACGCGCGGGATCCTTGTCTTCGCGGCCTTTCTCGGGGCCGTGTCGGTCGGGCTCCTCGTCGCGACCCTCCTCACGGGCCGCGACCCGCTCGCGGAAGGGGAGGGGAGGATGTCCGAGGGTTTCGCCGCCGCCGCCACCTTCCTCGTGATGTCGGGCATCTTCGCCTGGCACGCCCTGCGCCGGCGGCGCCAGGCCGCCGACCCTGGGTTCGTCGAGGTCCGCGAAGCCGTGCCCCCGCTCTCCGGCGACGCGTGTCCGCTCTGCGGCGACCTCATGCTGACCCGGTCGAATCCGCGCTGCCCGCGCTGTCAGGTCGACATCCTGACCTTTTGAGCCCCATGGGTCCGGGCAGGGTAACGCTTGACACCCGAGTTATTACAAGGTTATAACTTGCGCATCATGGCCTACAAATCCAAGATCCGTCGCGTCGGCAACTCCCTCGGCATCCTCCTCCCCAAGGAGCTCCTCGAGGAGATGCGCGTGCAG
This sequence comes from uncultured Opitutia bacterium, assembly GCA_903868455.1. GTDB lineage: Bacteria > Verrucomicrobiota > Verrucomicrobiia > Opitutales > UBA953 > UBA8828. The sequence continues at coordinate 565 of CAIPVK010000135.1, read as the reverse complement.
GAGGGCGACGAGCTGAGCTTCGACAAGACCACCGGCGGCTACAAGGTCTCGGCCTCCGACCCTCGTTTCGAGCGGTTGATGGCCGCCTACAAGGACGTGGCCTCCCGCTATCGCAACACCTTCAGGGAGCTCGCGAAATGAGCGACCCAGTCTGGCTCTCGGTCGAGGACATCCTCGCCCTCCATGCCCTGCAGATCGAGGAGAACGGGGGCGACCCTGGGATGCGCGACGCCCGCCGGCTTGAGTCCGCCGTCCAACGCCCGCGAAACCTCCTCGCCTACGGTGAGCCCTCCATGGGCCAGATGGCCGCGGCCTACGCCGCGGGCATTGTCCAAGGCCATCCCTTCGTCGATGGCAACAAGCGCACCGGTTTCGCCACCGCCGCGGTCTTCCTCCTGATCAACGGGCATCGATTGGTCGCCAGCGAGCCCGAGGCGACGATGCGGGTGCTCGGTCTGGCCGCGGGCGAGCTCTCCGAGTCGGCGTTCGCCGAGTGGCTGGACTCCCGCACCCGGCCCGAGGGAGTCGAGGAACCCGCGCCCCGGCGCCGCAAGGCCGCCGGCCG
>CAIPVK010000134.1 GCA_903868455.1 uncultured Opitutia bacterium | reverse complement strand
GACGGGGCGGCCGGCGAGGGCGCGCACGCGCGAGAGCGGGAGCTCCCAGTCGACGCCGAGGACGGGCACGCCGGTGCCGGCGAGCGCGGCGGCGTCGGGCGACTTGCCCTTGGCGTAGAGGATGACGGGCGCGCCCGCGGGCAGGCGGGCGATCACCTCGCGGATCCAGCGGAGCGACCAGCGCTCATAGTCGGCGCCCTCGAGCAGGCCGGCCCAGCTGTCGAAGACCTGGATGCAGTCGGCGCCCGCCGCCAGCTGGCGGCGGAGGTACTCCGCCACGGTCTCGGCGAGGATCGCCAGCAGGCGCTCGAGGACGGCGGGCTGGGAGCGCGCGAGGGCGAGGGTGCGGGGGAAGCCCTCCGCGCTGCCGCCGTCGACCAGGTAGCAGGCGAGCGTCCAGGGGCTCCCGGCGAAGCCGAGCAGCGCGCGGGTGTCGCCGAGCTCGCGGCGGATGAGGCGGAGCGCGTCGGTGACGTAGCCCAGGCGGTCGGCCGCGCCCAGGGGGGAGAGGGCGCGGACGTCGGCCTCGGACGCGAGGGCGCGGTCCATCTCGATGCCGCCGCCCTCGCGGAAGCGGTAGGGCACGCCGAGGGCCTCGGGGACGACGAGGATGTCGCTGAACAGGATGGCCGCGTCGAGGGGGAAGCGCCGCAGCGGCTGGAGCGTCACCTCGGTCGCCAGCTCGGGCGTGCGGACCATGGTGACGAAGTCGTGGCGGGACTTGAGCTCGCGATACTCCGGGAGATACCGGCCGGCCTGGCGCATGATCCAGACGGGCGCGCGGCCGTGGGGCTCGCGTCGGACCGCGCGGAGGAAGCGCTCTCGGGAGTTCATGGCGCGAGCATCCCGCGGACGGCCGCCTTGGCAAGCGGGGAGGCGCGGCTCAGAGCCAGTCCCGCGGCTGCAGGAAGGCGAGCAGGGCCGCCTCGGGCGTGCCGGCCTCGGGCTGGTGGCCGTAGGCCCAGCGCGCGCGGGCGGGCATCGACATCAGGATGGATTCCGTGCGGCCTCCGGACTGCAGCCCGAAGAGCGTGCCGCGGTCCCAGACGAGGTTGAACTCCACGTAGCGGCCGCGGCGGATCTCCTGCCACTCGACCTCGCGCGCGCCGTAGGGGGCGTCCTTGCGGCGGCGGAGGATGTCGCAGAGCGCCGGCCCGTAGGCCGACCCGACGCGCCGGGTGAGGGCGAAGGCCTCTTCGAAACCGCCCTCGGAGAAGTCGTCGAAGAACACGCCCCCGATGCCGCGGGCCTCCTGGCGGTGCTTCAGCCGGAAATACTCGTCGCACCACGTCTTCATGCGCGGGTAATGCGCGCCGGTCGCCTCCCGGGCGGCGCGGTGCCAGGCGACGGCGTCCTCCTCGTACCCGTAGAAGGGCGTGAGGTCGAAGCCGCCGCCGAACCACCAGACGGGGTCCGGGCCCTCGGTGGAGAAGAAGCGCACGTTCATGTGCGAGGTCGGGCAATGCGGGTTGACCGGGTGCTGGACGACCGAGACGCCCATCGCGCGCCAGGGCCGTCCCGCCAGCTCGGGGCGGTGCTGGGTGGCGGAGGGCGGGAGCTTCGTGCCCCGGACGTCGGAGAAGGCCACCCCGCCCTTCTCCATCACCTTGCCGCCCGCGATGACGCGGGTCCGGCCGCCGCCGCCCTCGGGGCGCTCCCAGCTGTCGGTGCGGAACGTCGTCGAGCCGTCGACCGCCTCGATCTGGCCGCAGAGCGTGTCCTGCAGGCCGAGGAGATACTCGCGAACGGCGGCGATGTCCATGACCCCGCCATTGTCCGGCAGGCCGTCCGGCGGGTCAACCCGGGGCTCCGGGAAGCGGGCGGTTGCAGGCGGGCTTCAGGGGGGCGTAAGGGCGGCTGTTTGTCTCGCCAGCCGTCCGGTGCGGGCTTGGCTGGGGCCATGACCCCGCGCCAGCGGATCGACCTCCTTCTGCTCGCTCTCGGGGCGCTCGCCCTGCTCGCGCCTTGGCTGGCGTGGGCGCGGCTCCGGTGGCTCGGGCGGCGCTCCGGCGCCCGGCTCCTCGTGCGCGGCGTCAACGGCGACCAGGCCGCGCGCATCGTGCTGCTGCGCGGCGAGCTCGGCGAGCTGCCGGTCGACGAGACCCTCGACTTCCTCGGCGACGGCTACGCCGGGCACCTGCCCGCGGTGAAGCTCGCCCATCGCACCTACTTCGGGAAGACCCTCTTCGCCGTCGCCCGCGCGGCGCGCGCCGCGGCGCACGCCCTGCAGCACCGCGACCGCGACGGCGGGGTAGGCCGGCTCGGGCGGCTCGACGCCCTCGGCGTCCTCTGGGGAAACCTCTGGCCGATCCTGCTCGCGCTCGTGCTCCTGACGCCGGGCCGGATGAACGGCCTGCGCGCCTTCGCCGCCTTCGCGCTCGCGATGGGGGTCGCCCAGGTCCTCGCCCACCTCACGGTGGCCGACGCCGCGCGGCGCGGCCGGCGCGCGCTCGAGGACGCGCGCCTGCTCGACGGGCATCCCGCCGCCGAGGTGGACGACGCCTTCGAGGCCGCGCGCCTGGAGCACCTCGCGGCGCCCGCGCGCCAGAGCCTCTGGGGCGCGTTCCGCCGCCGGGACGCCTGAAGGGCTAGCGCGCGGCGGCCTCGGCGGGCTTGGGCGCGGGCTTGCCCCGCTCGAACTCGCGCGTGGCGGCGACGCGCGCCTCGGCGAGGGGCTTGGCCTTGCCGCGCAGGGCGTGGAGCCGGAGGTCGTGCAGGGCGGCCAGCAGCCGGTCGGCGACGGGCTTGCCGGACTTGTCGAGCGTCCACCGGCCCGGCCCGGCGAGCGCGGCGACGAGCGAGCCGGACCAGTCGGCGAGGACCTTGGCCTCGGCCTCGCGCACGCCGGCGAGCCGGTGGCCGAGCGCCTCGACCGCGCGGTCGCGGGCCTTGCCCTTCAGCGCGTCGGCCGCGAGGGCCTCGGCGCGCAGGGACTCGAGCACGCCGCCGGGTCCGTCGGCCATCACCTGGAGGCGTGTGCGCAGCGTGAGCGCGACCGCCGGGCCGTAGGGCACCTTGAGCGCGGCGCGTCGCTCGACCTCGCGGCGCACGACGCCGAGGAGCTCGGTGCGCGAGGCGCCGGCGTCGAGCAGGCGCCTGGCGTTGTCCAGGACAAGGGCGTCGCCCGCGACGCGGGCCACGGAGTTGCCGACGTCCGCGCGCGCCTTGGGATCGCCGCCGCCGAGGGCGGCGAAGTCCGTCGCGGCCGAGAGGCGCGCCGCCTCCTCGAGGCCGGAGTCGGGGTCGAGCAGGAGGGCGTCCATCCGGGCCACCACGCGCGCGAGCGCGGGGGGATCCTCCGCGAGCTCCGCCAGCCGGCGCCAGGCGCCGAGCTCGTAGGGATTGAGCGCGAGCGCCTCGCGGAGACGGCGCTCCTGCGCGGCGGCGGGCAGGGCGCGCGCGTGCCAGAGGAGGATGCGGGCGCGGTGCCAGCGGTCGACGCCGAGGTTCATCGCGCCGACCAAGGCCTGGGCGCTGACCGCGCGGTTCTCGAGCCAGGGGAAGGGCGAGGCGAGGCCGGTGGAGCCGCTCGTCGACTCGATGCCCGCGATGCTCTGCCCGACGCCGAAGGTCCAGACGCCCTTCCTGGGGTCCCACCCGTAATTCATGAAGGCGCGATGCCCGGGCTGACCGACGCCTCGGGCGGGCTGGCCGAGGGTCCGGCGGAAGGTGTCGGCCATGGTGGAGAGCCGGCCGCAGACGCCGCCGTCCTCCCAGATGCGCGGCAGGGAGTTGGGGTGCCAGGGGCTCGCCTTGTGCTTCACCGCGGGGACGCGGTCGTAGTCCCACGAGTAGCGTCCGTAGCCGACGATGCCGGCGGGCTGGCCGGAGACGCGCCCCCAGTAGCGCTCCCAGACCCAGTCGCGCTCGCGCTCGGGAGGGACGTCGCGGAACCAGGTGAGCAGCGGCCAAGGGGCGCGGGCGACGGGGAAGATCGGCCACGCCTGCTTGGCGCCCTCGGGCGCGGGTTCGTCCAGGCGGTCGACCAGCCACCGGATATGCGCCGTGTGGGCGGCGGCGAGCCGGGGCGGGTAGGTGCCGGAGGCGTGCGCCACCTTCGTCCAGAAGCCCGGCTCCTTGGCGTCCTTCGCGTCGACGCCCGCGGCGGCG
>CAIPVK010000133.1 GCA_903868455.1 uncultured Opitutia bacterium | reverse complement strand
CTCCAAGCGCTGATCGCGCCGAGAGACCGACGAGCGACCCCGGCCCCGGCCGGGGTCCTTTTTTTCCCGCCCCGCTTCGTCCTTCCCAGCCCGCCCCCTTTTTTCCAGATTCCCCCCCATGGCCACCCAACGTCTCACCGTCGGCATCGTCGGCGCCTCCGGCTACACCGGGGAGGAGCTCGTGCGCGTCCTCGCCCGGCACCCCCGCGTCCGTCTCGCCGAGGTCTGCTCGCGCTCGCTCGCGGGCAAGGCCGTGGCCGACGAGATGCCGCGGCTCCGCGGCGTGGTCGACCCCGCCCTGGCCTTCAGCGCGTCCTCCCCCGAGGCCTGCGCCGCCTCGCCCACCGAGGCGTGGTTCCTCGCGCTGCCCCACGGCGTCGCCGCCGAGTACGCCCGCCCGCTCGTCGCCGCCGGCAAGCGCGTGCTCGACCTCTCGGCCGACTTCCGCCTTTCGGACACCGCCGTCTACCGGAAGTACTACGGACACGAGCATCCCGCGCCCGAGCTCCTGCCCAAGGCGCGCTACGTGGTGCCCGAGCTCGAGCCGACCGCCGCGTGGAAGGACGTCGCGCTGCTCGCCTGCCCGGGCTGCTACCCGACCAGCGTCCAGCTCCCGCTCATCCCGCTCCTGCGCGCCGGTCTCCTCCGGCCCGAGCCCGGCCGCGTGGTCATCAACTCCTATTCCGGTGTCTCCGGCGCGGGCAAGAAGGCCGAGGCCGCCTACCTCTTCTGCGAGCGCGACGGCTCGGCCAAGGCCTACGGCCTGCCCAACCACCGGCACGTGGCCGAGATCGAGGAGCAGCTCTCCCGCGCCGCGGGCGCGCCCGTCATGGTGCAGTTCAACCCGCACCTCGCCCCGATGCACCGCGGCATCGCCACCACGATCACCGTGCCCGCCCCGGGCGTGACGGCCGCCCAGGTCGAGGCCTGCTGGCGCGAGGCCTTCGCCGGGCGCCCGTTCGTCCAGGTGCTCAGGTCCGGCGACTTCCCCGACACGGCGCACGTGGCCGGCTCCAACCGCGCCGCGCTCTCCGCGGTGGCCGACCCGCGCACGGGCAACCTCGTGCTGACCTCCGTGATCGACAACCTGCTCAAGGGCGCGGGCGGCCAGGCCGTCCAGCTCCTCAACCTCGCGCTCGGCTGGAACGAGACCGAGGGGCTCGCCTGACCCGCCTTCCCATGCCCGTCGTCCTCACCGACAACTCCCCCGGCCTCGCCGACGTCCCCGGCCTGCGCGTCGGCGCCGGCGCCGGCGACATCCGGCGCAAGGATCCCGCCCGGCTCGACACCGCCCTCGTGGTCGCCGACCGCGAGGTGTCCGCCGCCGGCGTCTTCACCACGAACGACGTCAAGGCCGCGCCCGTCCGCCTCTGCCAGGCCGTCCTCGCCGCCTCCGGCGGCCGCGTGCGCGGCGTCGTCGCCAACAGCGGCAACGCCAACGCCTGCACCGGCGAGCAGGGGATGCGCGACGCCGAGGCGACCGCGCGCCTCGCCGGCGAGGCCGCCGGCTGCCCCGGCGCGCCCTTCCTGGTCTGCTCCACCGGCCGCATCGGCGAACCCATGCCCATGGACCGCCTCGGCAAGGGCGTGGCCGAGGCCGGCGCCCGCCTCGCCGCGTCCGCCGACGAGGGCAACCGCGCCGCCTGGGCCATCCTCACCTCGGACACGCGCCCGAAGTCCGTCACCGCCCGGTTCGAATGGGAGGGCCGCTCCTTCGTGGTGGCCGGCATCGCCAAGGGCGCGGGCATGATCGAGCCCCACATGGCGACGATGCTCGCCTTCGTCGCGACCGACCTCGACGCCTCCCCCGCCACGCTCAAGGCCGCGCTCCTGCGGGCCAACGCCGCCTCCTTCAACGCGGTGAGCGTCGACGGCGACATGTCGACCAACGACACCGTGATCCTCCTCGCCACGGGCGCCTCCGGCGCGACGCTCGAGGGGGCCCCCGCCGGGTTGGCCGCCCTCTTCGCCGAGGCCCTCGGCAAGGTCTGCGACGCCCTCGCCGAGAAGATCGTCGGCGACGGCGAGAAGATCACCAAGGTCGTCTCGGTCGAGGTCGACGGCGCCCGCTCG
>CAIPVK010000132.1 GCA_903868455.1 uncultured Opitutia bacterium | reverse complement strand
CGGCGCGGCCTTGCTCCTCGAGGTCGGCGCCCTCGATGCGGCTCACCGACGGCCCGCGTTCCGAGGTGGGGCGGGGGAGGCGATCCTCGACCACGACGGTCTCCGGCAGCGCGGAGAGGGAAGCCGCGGCGAGGAGGAGGGCGAGGAGCGGGGAGCGGGCGCCGGGGAGCGAGGAGAGGGGAGCGGGGGGCGAGGAAAGGGACATGATGGAGGTTTATGCGACAGGATTGGGGGATGGAAAGAGGGATTGGATAGGGTCGCGGCTACGTCCGTGACCTAGGGCATGGACGTAACCATGCCCCTACCCAATCCAGCGGTGGCAGCGGTAGCAGCGGTGGCAGTAGTTTGAACAGCGGGTTAGCGGTACTAGCGGTGTCAGCGGTGCTAGCGGGCGAGAACTCGCTGCGCTCGTTGCCTCGGCTCTTCCGAGCCCTTCCCAGCTTTTTCCAGCCCTTCTTAATTCCTCCGCCTCCTCCGCCTCCTCCTCATCCTCCGTGTCCTCGTCCTCCTCGTCATCCCCACTCCTCGTCGCCCACTCCCCACTCCTCCCACTATCGGCTGGTCGCGAGGCCCTTTCGCCGTCATAACTTTCCCATGTCCTCGCAGACCCAACGCCAGCCGGACCTCGGCGCCGTTCGCCAATTCTCGGTCTTCGTCGAGAACAAGGTCGGACGCCTGAGCGAGCTGATCGAGTCCCTGGCCAAGGCCGACGTCCATGTCCTCGCGCTCTGCCTCGTCGACTCCACCGACTCGACCATCATCCGCATGGTGCTCGACCAGCCGGAGGCCGGGGAGCGCGTCCTCGCCGAGCACCAGTTCGCCCACGACATGAACGGCGTCCTGGCGCTCGAGATGCCGTCGGAGGCCAGCCTCAAGGAGGTGTCCGACATCCTCCTGCGCGCCGAGATCAATATCCTGTATCTCTATCCCTTCCTCTTCCGCCCGTCCGGTCGCTGCGGCCTCGTGCTGCGCGCCGACGACCAGGACCTCGCCGCCGCCGTCCTCCAGCGACATGGGATCACGGTGCTGGGGCAGTCGGATCTGGCACGTTGAGGGTAGGGCTGGCTCTCCGAGCCGGCCGTGTGTGGGTAGGGTCCGCTCGCCGAGCGGACCGCGGACGCCTCGGAGAGGCGTCCCTACCCATTTCCCGCCGAATCGGGTAGGGTCGCGGCTACGTCCGTGACCTAGGGCATGGACGTAGCCATGCCCCTACCCAAGGCAGGCGGATTTAGCGGTGCTAGCGGTATCAGCGGTGCTAGCGGGCGAGAACTCGCGTTGCTCGTTTCCTCGGATCTTCCTGGCCTCTTCTAGCCCTTTAGGCCCTTTAAGCTCTTCAAGCCCTTTCCAGCTTTTTCCAGCTCTTCCCAGCTCCTCTTAATTCCTCCGAATCCTCCGCCTCCTCGTCCTCCTCGGTATCCTCGTAATCTTCGTTCTCCCCTTCACGCCCCCAGCAGGGGCGGTAACTCCGCCAACCGCATGATAAACGCGTCGGCCCCGGCCTTGACCTTGGCGCGGACGGCGTAGCGGCCGAAGCCGATGACGCGGTCGGCGTCGCCCTTGACCTCGAGGTCGCTCGCGCCGTCCCCGACCATCACGACCTCGCTCGCGCCGAGCTCGGCGCGCAGGCGCCGGGCCACGGTGTTCTTGCCCTTCGAGCGCGCGGTCGGCGCGTCGGGGTCGAAGCCCGCGTAGGCGCCGTCGGCGGCGAAGCGGAGGCCGACGGCCTCCACGCGCGCGATGCCGAGCGAGCGGGCGAGGGGCAGGATGGCCTCGGTGAAGCCCCCGCTGACGATCACGGTCGTCCAGCCCGCGGCCCGGATCCGCGCGAGGGCCTCGGCCGCGTCGGGCTCCACGGTCGCCAGGTACTTGGCGGCCACGGCGTCGACCTCGGCTCGGGTGGGGCGGATCATGTCGAGCCGTCGGGCGAAGACGGTCTCGAGCGGAATCCCGCCGTCCATCGCCTCCGCCGTCATCCGCTCGACCGCGGCGAAGACCTCGGGGCCGCGCAGTCGGCCGAGCTCGTCGATACCCTCCACGGCGGAGAGCGTCGAGTCGCAGTCGAGGAGGAGCAGGCGGGCCATCCCCGCCGATGAAGGGGATGCGGGGCCGGGACGAAAGGCCAAAAGCGTCCGCTCAGCCCGCCTCGCCGGCGCGGAACGCGCTATCGGCCTTCCAGAAGCGGTAGCGGACCTCGTAGCCCTCGGGGACGTAGACGACGACGGGGAGCTTGCTGTTGTAGCGGAAGGGGCCGACCGCGGGGTAGGACACGAAGGCCATCACCTTGGGCTTGCCCGGAGGCACGCCCATGCGGGTCGTCAGCGCGCCCTTGGACTCGGGCGCCTCGAGGTAGGTGTAGCCCCAGCCGTCCACGGTCTTGCGCTCCACGCCGCCCATCAGGCGGTGGAGGTTCACGCCGTCGGTCTCCATCACCTTGCCGACCACGACCTCGACCTGCCAATCGTCCTCGTTCTCCTTCGCCTCGAGGTGGATGACCACGCGCTTCTGGCCGGCCTTCGCCGCCGGGTAGGCCTTCTGCCAGTTGCTGGCGTCGTCCGGGCGCTGCGGCGCGGGCGAGGCGGGGTCGGATTCGGGGGAATCGGCGCCGACGAGGAGGAGGGCGGCCAGGGGGAGGGCGGCGAGCAGGGCGGGGGTGCGCATGACCGATAGCGTAGCCGCCCGTGGGGATTTGTCCACCGCCCCTTCAGCCGAAGAGGTCGGAATGGGTGCCGGTACGCTCCAGGCGGATGATTCCGCCCTCGGGGTCCACACGGTAGATCAGCAGCCAATTCGGCTCGATATGGCATTCGCGGCAGCCGTGAAGGTCGCCTTTCAGGGGGTGGTCTCGCAAGCGGGCGGCCAAGGGCTCGCCCCGGGAAAGCCGCTCGAGAATCTCCTGAAGCTTGGCCAGGTCCTTGCCCCTTCGGTTCGCCAGCTTGAGGTCCCTTCGGAACGCCCCGCTGTGGAAGAGCGGCGTCATCGGATGCCGCAATCCTTGAGCAGGTCGTCGAACGAGGTGAACCGCCGCACGCCCTTGCCCTTGGCGGAATCCCGCAGCGCCCGGCGCGTCGTCGCGTTGGGCGTGCGCTCGATGGCGATCTCGAAGGGCAGGCCCTTGGTCAGGCGCACCTGGTGGTAGAGCAGGCGGATGGCGTCGGACGGCGTCAGGCCGAGCTCGGCCAGCACGGCCTCGGCCTCGGCCTTCAGCTTGGGCTCGATGCGGGCGCGGATGGTGGTGGTCTTGGCCATGGGTCCAATGTAGCCACAATCGTGCCACAGGTCAAGGCGGGCGGTCCGGGTCGTCTCCATGCCTCCATCCTCGCCGCCTGCCCGTTCCCCGCCAGCCCGCCCATCCGGGGTCTATTGCCTAGGGAGACCTCGCCCTGCCCTCTCTCGGAACGCTGACCATCCACGCTCGCCTGATCCTGGGACTGTCCGCCCGTGACAGTTTATTTACATAACCGTGCGACCAAACCTGTTGTCAGTCGCGCCCGCTCAGCCATTATCTTGCCATCGCGGCAGCCTATGCGCCTCGCCACCTCCACCCTCCTCGCCCTTGCCGCGACCTCGGTCTTGCACGCCGCGATCTCCCTCGACGCCTCCAACACGACCTGGGCCGGCAGCACCCTCGTCTCGCTCCACACCTCCGCGGGAAACCTCAGCGTCTACACGGGCAATGAGCTGGGCCCCGGCTTCGATCCCAGTTTCAACGGCGCAGCCGTCACCATCAGTTCCGGCTCCTCGTTCCTGACCACGATGCGAGCCACCCCCTATGTCGGCGGCGTGATGGGGCTATCCACCGAGCTCTCTGGCTCGAACCTCGCCGCCGGCACCACCGTTCACCTGAGTTACACCGGCCTTGCCTCCGCACCGAGCTACGTCGCCCTCGTCGGCGGCTCCATCAGCGGCTATGCGTTCAACAGCGCGAGCGGCACCCTGAGCATCACCGCGACCACCGGCTCCTTGGCCCAGACCTTGAACAACTCGGGCCCCGGCTCGATCACGGAGGCCTTGGCCCTGGTCATCGAGACGGACCCCGCCCAGGATTTCGGCGGGTCGGTATTCCTCACCGACGCCTACTGGGGCGACCTTTCGAACATGGTTGCCAGCTATCTCGGCATCGCGCCCCTCGTCGGACTGCATGTCGACGGGTTGAACGGCAGCCCGGTGACCTTCGACGCCTTCCTTTCCCTCGCCTACCTCGCCTCGATCGGCATCAACAGCGGCTCCGAGGCGCAGGCCTATGTCCAGAAGAACGACCACGGTTTCCCGATCGGCACCCTGACGACCCTCTATACGGCGGGCGGGTTCGACCCTCAGCAGGCCGGCGTGCTGTATGACGTCTTCGGGGGTCAGTCCTCGTTCGACCTCGACGGCGGAGGGCTCGACGACTTGATCAAGGCGACCTACTCGAACGCCAATTGGTCCGCCGGCAACATGGGACTGATCGCCATTCCCGAGCCCTCGACCTACGGCCTGATGGGCGGCGCTATGGCCTTGGTCGCCGTCGCCCTGCGCCGCCGCAAGTCCGCCTGACTTAGGCCTTGCCCGGCTTCCGGACCTTGATGTCCGGGAACTTACGCAGGTCCCTGTCAAAGCTGCAGGCCGGCGCGTCCAACGCCGCGGCCCAGGCAGCCACGTGGCAGTCCGCGAAATCCAGCCGTGTCTCGGCAAAGCGCCTCAAGGCGTCGATCAGGATGTCCCCGCCAGGGCAATCAACCGCGGCATGTCCGAGCACGGTGCCCAATAACCGGCGTATTTCCGCCCGATCGACCTCATAGGTGCCCTCCAAGACAAAGGTCGTCTCCATCACGACGGTGTCGGGGAGAACCAGTTTCAGGCCCCCGTCCTCCGCCTCCAGGAAAAGATGCGCGGCCTCGGGGTGCTGGTCGTCGGTGGGACGAAATAGCCGCACCAGCACGTTGGTGTCTAGGACGAGCCGTTCCATGCTCACCCCTGCTTGGTCCGCCAGGCCCGCAGGCGCTTCGCCTTGTAGACCTTGCGCATCTGGCTGATCGACATGCCTGGCTTGGTCTTTGCCGCCGGTGAACCGATGCTGGCTAGCAGGTCCCTTATGGATCCGGTCGCCGGCTCAATGCGGACTTGGCCCTCCTCGACCACGAAGGCCAGTTTCTGGCGGGGGCTGAGGCGCAGCAGGTCGCGCACTTCTTTGGGCACCGTGGTCTGCCCCTTTCGGGTGAGAGTGGAGTAGAGTTTCATGGTCGAATTCTCTCCTCTTCCCAACCTCATGCAAGGGATTTCCTGTGCATTACTTTTGTCCCGTCGGCCCGACGCCGCCTTTTCGCGATTGGAACCCCAACCCCTCGACCTTAGTCCCCATTAGTCCCCCTTCGTCCTCTTTCGTCCCCTTCGTCCTCCTTCCCCCTTCGCTCCTTCCTCCCTTCAATCCCTTCATCTCTTAAATCCTTTTCATCCCTTCCTCCCTTCAATCCCTCCCATGCGTTCGCTCCTCATGCTCCTCGCCTCCCTCGCCACCCTCCTCCCCCTCGGCGCCGCCGAGCCGATCAAGGTCGCCTGCGTCGGGGACAGCATCACCCAGGGCGTCGGCGCCGCCCCCGGCAAGTCCTACCCCTCGCAGCTGCAGGAGCTCCTCGGCGACGGCTACAAGGTCGGCAACTTCGGCGTCAGCGGCCGGACCCTCCTCTCCAAGGGCGACAAGCCCTACGTCAAGGAGAAGGCCTACCAGGCGGCCCTCGAGATGAAGCCCGACATCGTGATCATCCTGCTCGGGACGAACGACACCAAGCCCCAGAACTGGAAGTTCGAGAAGGACTTCGAGGCCGACTACAAGGCGCTCGTCGAGTCCTTCAAGCGGCTCGACTCCAAGCCCCGGATCTTCCTCTGCCTCCCCTCGCGCGGGCCGGAGAAGCCCGGCAACATCTTCGAGGGCGACCTCCGCAAGGTCCGCACCCGCGTGCAGAAGCTCGCCTCGACCCTCGGCTGCAAGGTCATCGACATGAACGCGGCGATCGGGAAGAAGCCCGAGATGCTGGCGGACGCCGTCCATCCGAGCGCGCTGGGCGCCGGCGAGATGGCCAAGGCCGCGGCCAAGGCGATCCAGGCGAAGTGAGGGTGGCTGCGCGAAGCTGCTAAGACCGAAAGCGACTAGGTAGCTAGGTCAGTCGCCGAGCAGTTTCCTCAACCCCGCCTCGTCGATCACGGCGACGCCGAGTTCCCGGGCCTTGTCCAGCTTCGAGCCGGCCTCCTCGCCGGCCACGACGTAGTCGGTCTTTTTGCTCACGCTCCCCGAGACCTTGCCGCCGGCCTTCTCGATGAGGTCGCGTGCCTGGTCGCGCGAGAGCGTGGGCAGGGTTCCGGTCAGGACGAAGGTCTTGCCGGCCATGGCGGCTGAGGTCGCCGTCGCGGCCGCGGCCTCCTCCAGGCTCAAGCCCCCCTTGCGCATGGCCTCGACCCAGTCGCGGTGGTTCGGGTCGCTGAAATACGAGAGGATGGATTTGGCGACCTCCTCGCCGATGCCGCTGATCACGGTGTCGTAGGCCTTGAGCTCCTGCCCCTTCTTGCCGACCCGCTTGACCACGTAGCTGTCCAGCCGCGACTGCGCCAGGGCGTCGAGCGACCTGAAGTGCCGCGCCAGGTCCTTCGCCGTCTGCATGCCGACGTTGGGGATGCCGAGGGCGTGGATGGCGCGCCAGAGCTCGCGCGAGCGCGCGGCCGAGAGCGCGGCCATCATGTTGTCGACCGACTTCTCCTTGAACTTGTCGAGCAGCGCCCAGTGCTCGGGTTTGAGCGACAGGACGTCCGTCGGCGCGTCGACCAGCCCGAGGTCGACGAGCTGCTCGGCCACGGCGTCGCCCAGGCCGTCGATGTCGAGGCAGTGCTTCGAGGCGAAGTGGACGAGGCGGCGCACCTTGACGTCGCGGCTCGGCGTGCGCAGGCGGTAGGCCGCCTCGTCGCCGTGGCGGGCCGCGTCGAGCCCCAGCTCGCGCAGGCGGGCCTCGAAGTCGAAGGGCGCGGCGTCCGCCGGCCGGCGCTCGGGGACGACGCCGAGGACCTGGGGGATGATCTCGCCCGCCTTCTGGATGCGGACGGTGTCGCCCTCGCGGATGTCCTTGCGCGCGATCTCGTCGGCGTTGTGCAGGGTCGCGCGGCTCACGGTCGAGCCGGCGAGCAGGACGGGCTCGAGCTCGGCGACCGGGGTTATGACCCCGGTGCGGCCGACCTGCATGCTGATGGCGCGCAGGACGGTCTCGGCCTGGTCGGGCGGGTACTTGAAGGCCACCGCCCAGTGGGGGAACTTGCTCGTCGCGCCGGAGCGGGCCTGGAGGTCGAGGCGGTCGAGCTTCACCACGGCGCCGTCGGTCGGGTAGGGCAGGGAGCGGCGGGTGGCGTCGAGCTCTTGGATCGCCGCCCACGCTCCCTCCTCGCCGTCGGCGAGGCGGAAGCCGTCGGACGTCGGGAAACCCCATGCGCGGAGGCGGGCGTTGAGGTCTGCGAGCGTGGAGAAGGCGGCGGGTCGGCAGGCGCCCATGCCGTAGCAGACGACGCTCAGGCGGCGGCGGGCGGCCTCGGCCCGGTCGAGCAGCTTGACGGTGCCGGCGGCCAGGTTGCGGGGGTTGGCGTAGAGGGGTTCGCCCGCGGCCTCGCGCTCGGCGTTGAGCCGGGCGAACTCGTCGGTGCGCATGTAGACCTCGCCGCGGACCTCGAGGAGGTCGGGGGCGCCGGCGAGGCGGCGCGGGATCTCGGGGATGAGGAGGATGTTGGCGGTGACGTCGTCGCCGCGGAAGCCGTTGCCGCGGGTGACGGCGCGGACGAGCTCGCCGCGCTCGTAGGTGAGCGAGAGCGCCACGCCGTCGACCTTGGGCTCGACCACGAAGCGCAGGTCCGCCCCGGGGAGCTTGCCGCGCAGGCGCTCGACGAAGGCGCCGAAGTCCTCGCGCCCGTAGGTGTTGTCGAGCGAGAGCATCGGCTCGGCGTGGTCGCGCTGCTCGAAGCCCTCGATGCGGTCGTCGCCGATGCCCATGTCCGGCCCGGCGAGGTCGGGGTGGGCGGCCTCGAGCTCCTGGAGGCGGTCGCGGAGGCGGTCGAACTCGTAGTCGGAGATCTCGGGGGCGTGCTTCCGGCGGTAGAGGTCCTCATGGCGGGCGACCTCGGCGCGAAGCCGCAGGATCTCGTCATGGGGGGTGTCGGGCATGGGCAGGGGGAGGGTGTAAAAGTTAGGGAGGGGAGGGGAAAAGGGAAGGGAGTTTGGGGACTAGGGGAATAGGGGGCTAGGGGACTAGGGTGGATGGGGCTTGGCAGACCAGCGGTAGCAGCGGTGGCAGCGGTAGCAGCTGCTCAGCGGAGGGCCTCCGGCCCTGCGAGAGTTGCAATCGAGGTAGGGTCGGCTCACCGAGCCAGCCGCGGACGCCTCGGTGAGGCGTCCCTACCCAGAACGAAGGCAACGAGCGCAGCGAGTTCTCGCCCGCTAGCACCGCTGATACCGCTAGCACCGCTAGCCCGCAATTCGGTCGCCTCGGCGAGGCGCCCCTACCCAACCCCCTGTCCCAGCTCAGCTTTCCTTTACTTTGAATTCGTTCATCTGAACTCTGTTCCGCTCAAATCTCCATCCCCCACGCCTCCCGCGCCAGGGTCGCGAGGTCGGGGTGGCCGGAGTCGGGTTGGTCCTTGGCGAGTTCCTCCAGCGAGTGGGTTCCGGTCGCGACGACCCGCGCCGCCGCGAGGCCGCCCTTGCGCGCCGTGGCGATGTCGAAGGGCGAGTCGCCGATCATCTCCGCGCCGGCGGGCGAGCGGTCGCCGAGCTTGCCGAGCGCGTAGCTCGTGAAGGCCGGATCGGGCTTGCGCCAGGGCACGGCGTTCGTCCCGAAGATGCCGTCGAGATCCTTGTCCATCCCGAGGTGGGCGAGGAGGCGGAGCGAGTTGGTGTGGTCCTTGTTGGTCAGGACCGCGACGACGCTGCCGCGGGCGCGCAGGGCGCGGACGATCTCCCGCGCGCCGGGATAGACCCGGAGGCCCTCGAACATCACCGAGGGGAAGTGGTCGAGGTAGAGCCGGGTGGCGGTGGGGGCGTTCTCCTTGCCAACCAGCCGGGCCATGGTGCCGAGGGCGCCGCCGCCGACGGAGTTGCAGATGACCTCGCGGGGCAGGGGGGCGAAGCCCATCACCTCGAGGACATGGTTGGCGGCCGTGGCGATGGCGTCGAAGTTGTCGACCAAGGTCCCGTCGAGGTCGAAGAGGACGGTCTCGGGCGGGCGCGCGGCGGGCATGGCCCCATCTCGGAGGCGCCGCGCGCGCTTTCCAAGTTTGGATTTGCAGGAGGGGGTGCCGCTCCTAGGTTTCCGCCTACCCATGGCCACCTTCTCCCTCGACACGCGCAAGCCCCTCGGCCGCCTCGGCCTCGTCGTTCAGATCGCCTTCCTCGCGGTCGTCGGCCTCGGCCTCGCCTCCGTCAGCCACTACCTGATGGCGGCCAAGCTTCCCGCGGGCCACGCCCATCACGACGGCGAGAAGGCCGCCCAGGCCGTCGTCGCCGCCGACGCCGGCAAGGCGACCACCGAGGCCGCCAAGGCCGAGCTCCAGGCCAAGGCCCTCGAGGCCGGCAAGAAGGCCTATGAGGAGTCGCTCGCCCACGGCCGCCAGACCTGGCTGCCCTTCGAGGCCTTCCTCTCCATCATCTGGGGTCTCCTGACCGCCGGCTACCTCTCGGTCGCCGTCCAGCGCCGCCTCAACGACGCCGGCCATCACGGCACGCTCGCGCTCCTCGCCGGCCATCTCGGCGCCTGGTCGCTGATGGTTTTCTGCGGTTTCTCCTTCCTGCTCGAATCCTCGGGTCGCCTCGCCTCGGGTTCCGGTTGGTGGATCATCCCCATCGTCGGCGGCGTCCTCCTCCTGCCTTCCCTCTTCGGCGGTTCGGGGCACGGCGAGGAAGCGCACTGAGCTTGACGCAAGGATTCCGAGGACGACGAGGAGGCGGAGGAGCCGGAGGATGAACTAGCGGGGCCGAAGGCCCCTCCGCTGATGCCGCTAGCACCGCTAGTACCGCTGGGAGAAGCTTGAAGCGGCTAGAAGCGGCTGGGAAGAGCTGGGAAAGGCTGGCAAGGGCGAAGGCAACGAGCGCAGCGAGTTCTGCGCCGCTAACCCGCGGACCCCGCTGGCCCGCAGTCCAGCTAGCCGCTAATCCGCAGAAGAAACCGCTGCCACCGCAGCCACCGCTGAACCGCGGCTTCCGCGGTCGGCTCGGCGAGCCGACCTACCACCCCTTCTCTATTGCCTCCCTACTTCACGCTCCCTATTCCTCCCTCATGCGCCTCGCCGTCGCCCTCCTCGCCCTCGTCGCCGCCGTCAACCTTCCCGCCCAGGGCTTCGAGGACCCCGCGCCCTCGACCGGCGCCGTCCCCCCCGCCACCTCGCCCGCGGCCCAGCCCCGCGTCATCAACAAGCCCGGCGAGGTCGACCCCGCCTTCGCCCGCCTGCGCTCGATCTCCTACTTCTTCATCGACGTCCGCACCTCCGAGAACCGCCCCGACGACGCCGACCTCCGCAACGAGCTGCGCGACCTGATGGAGCTCGAGATGCGTCGCGCCGGCGTCGCGCCCCGCGAGCAGACCACCGTCAACCCCGACGCCAACGCGCCCCAGCTCGTCATGGAGATCCGCTTCGACCGCGGGCTCGGCCGCTACGCCGCCGCCGTCGGCCTCTCCGTCCGCGACGAGGCCAACATCCGCCGCAACAACCAGTTGATCATCGCCGAGACCTACCGCTCGGAGCGTTCCGCCCTCGGCACCTCCGACCTGAACCTCACGCGCGACATCAAGGCCAAGGCCAAGGAGCTGATGACCGAGCTGCTGGACGGCATGGCCAAGGCCAAGGGCCGCTGAGCATGTCCGCCGAGCAGCGTCTCCGGGACCTCGGGTTCGAGCTGCCCGCGCCTCCCGCCTCGGCCGGCGCCTATGTGCCGTCGGTCCGCACCGGCAACCTTCTCGTCCTCGCCGGAACCCTGCCGATGCGCGATGGCAAGGTCGCCTACGCCGGCAAGGTCGGCAAGGACCTCGATGTCGCCACCGCGGCCGAGGGCGCCCGCCTCTGCGCGCTCAACGCGCTCGCCAACGCCAAGGCCGCCCTCGGCTCGCTCGACGCCATCAAGCGCGTCGTGATGGTCCAGGGCTTCGTCAACGGCGTCGATGGCTTCTCCGACAGCCCCAAGGTCCTCAACGGCTGCTCCGAGTTCCTCGTCGCCGTGCTCGGCGAGGCCGGCAAGCACGCCCGCGCGGCGGTCTCGGTCAACGGCCTCCCGCTCAACGCCGCCGTCGAGGTGCAGGTGACGGTGGAGGTCGCTGGATAGCGGTACAGCGGGGTTAGCGGGTCCGCGGGGTTGGCGGTACGGCGGGGTCCGCGGGGTTGGCGGGGTCCGCGGTTCGGCGGGCGAGAACTCGCGATGCTCGTTTCCGCAGTCGATTTCCTATCTTAGCAAAAGTGGCCGGCTACGGCTCGAAGGGTCACCACTTCGAACAAACTGATGAGGACATGATCTTTGGTAATATACGGCCAACGAGCGAAGCGAGTTCTCGCCCGCCAACCCCGCCGTTCCAGCGAACCCCGCCGTCCCTGCTGAACCGCGGTCCCCGCCATCCCCGCGGACCCCGCCAACCCCGCTGCCCCCGCTGCCCCCGCCAACTTACTTCCTCTCCCTGAACTCCAACGACTCCGAGTTCAGGCAGTGGCGCTGGCCGGTCGGGGGCGGCCCGTCCTCGAAGACATGGCCGAGATGCCCGTCGCACCGGGCGCAGAGGATCTCGATCCGCACCATGCCGTGGCTGCGGTCGAGGAGGGCGGCCACGTTCTCCTTGGCCACCGGCTGGAAGAAGCTCGGCCAACCGGTGCCGGAGTCGAACTTGGCGTCCGAGGAGAACAGCGGGAGGTCGCAGCCGGCGCAGTGGTAGGTCCCCGACTTCTTGTTGTCGAGGAGCGTGCCGCAGAAGGGGCGCTCCGTGCCCTTTGCGCGGAGGATGCGGAAGCGCTCCTCGCCCAGCTGGGCGCGCCATTGCTCATCCGTCCTGACGACCTTGGGCACGCGCCGGGGCTCGGTCAGGCCGCCTTTGCCGTCGGAGAGTCGGACGGTCACCTCGGTGGCGGCGGGGTCGTGGGCGGGCATATCGGTCGGAAGTGGGGATGCGCCGGGGTCGCAGCCCGCCAGGAGGAGCGAGGCGGCTAGGAGCAGGGGGCGCATGAGTCGATTGAGACGGGGAATGCCCCGCGGTCAAATCGCCCTCCGCCTCAGCGTAGCGCGGCGCGGCGACGCTCGCGCGCCCGCCAGAGCAGGAACGGCCCGCCCACGAGCACCAGCGACCAGATGCCGGCCACCAAGGCCCAGAAGGTGCCGAGCGCGCAGAAGCACTGCTGCTTGCGGCGAAGGACGAGATACCAAGGGGTGGCCAGCGCCAGCCCCACCAAGGTCCCCGCCGTGGCCTGGGCCACCCGGCGCTCGAGGAGATCGGGTTGGCCCGCGGAGCGGTGCGAGAGCGCGAGACCCAGCGTGATCCAGCCGGAGCCGGTCGCCAAGATGAGGGTCCAGAAGATGCGCCGGCCGGTATCCGCATCCATCGCCACGCCGAGCCAGTAGGGCAGGTCGGCCAAGGCGAAGACTGGGAGGGCGAGGGCGAGCGTCACCGCGGCGCCGGCCGCGAGGGCCCGCGCCTTCAGCGAGCCGCCGGGGCCGGTGTTCCCCAGGTTGGGGGCGGGCAGGGTGAGGGCGGCCGCCTGGGCGAGGGCGACGGGTAGGGCCAGCCAGACGAAGATCCGCAGGGGGCCGTCCATCGTCCATTGGATTTCCAGCGGCGAGACCCCTCCGACCAGCGCGAGGGCGAGCTGCAGGCCCAGGAGGTGGAGCGCCGAGAGGCCGCCGGCGACGAGGACGAACCGAAGGGCGAGGGGCATGAGGGGACACTGCAGAAGCTGGGAAGGGCTGGCAAGAGGCTGGAAAAAGCTGGGAAGGGCAGGCAGGGCAGGTCAGCGGGGTAGGCGGGGTCCGCGGTTCGGCGGGCAAGAACTCGCGATGCTCGTTTCCGCAGACGATTTCCAACCCTAGCAAGGAGGGGGTGGCAACGGCTCCAAGGGGCGCCACTTGCGAACAAACTGATTAGGAAAGGATCTTTGGTAATCTAGGGCCAACGAGCGCAGCGAGTTCACTCCCGCTGACCCCGCCACCCCCGCCACCCCCGCTGACCCCGCCAACCTTCCCCTTTCCTCTCGCCCGCCTCCCTTCCCCCGCTAATTTCCCCGACGATGTTTTCCCTCGCGACCCTCCCCCTCCTCGCCTCCGACCGCGGCGCGATGTGGTTCTACGAGCAGATGGACGGCCCCGGCCGCGCCATCGCCGCCATCCTCCTCGTCTGCTCCTTCATCGGCTGGGGCGCCATGATCCAGAAGTGGAGCGACATCCAGGAGATCCGCCGCCGCAACCACGCCTTCGAGCGCCGCCTGCGCGACGAGTCCGCGGTCACCGCGCTCAACTTCCCCCGCAGCGCCGCCCTCTCGCCCTACGAGTTCCTCGTCGCCGAGTCCACCACCGCCTACCAGCGCCACCGCGGCAAGATGGGCTCGCGCCAGGACATCGCGCTCTGCATGGGCCACGTCGAGAACGCCATCCAGCGCGGCATCTCCCGCACCCTCGTGAAGTACGAGGAGAAGATGGTCCTCCTCAGCTCGCTCGTCTCCGGCGGCCCCTTCCTCGGCCTCCTCGGCACGGTCTGGGGCGTGATGATCACCTTCGGCGCCCTGACCGACAAGGCCACCATCTCGATGCTCGCCCCCGGCGTCTCCGGCGCGCTCGTCACCACCACGCTCGGCCTGATCGTCGCCATCCCCGCCACCTTCGGTTACAACTACCTCCTCACCCAGGTGAAGATCATGACGACCGAGCTCGAGAACTACGCGAGCTCGCTCGCCGACCGCATCGAGCTCGAGCTCGAGGCCGAGGTCCGCCGCAACCTCGAGGCCACCCGCGCGTCCGCCCCCGCTCCCCTCTCGGCCCAGCCCCCCATTCCCCAAGTCCCCCATTCCCCCGTCGGCTCCGCCCCCTCGTCCCCCAGCCCCCAAGTCCCCCCTTCCCCTCCCACCTCCATTCCCACCGACACCATCCCGGGCTGGGAGGACGCCCGCTGACCCGCGATGGCCCGCAACTTCTCCAAGCCCCACCGGCTGCACGCGATGACGGAGCTCAACGTCACGCCGATGCTCGACCTCTGCTTCTGCCTCCTGATCATCTTCATGATCTCGACGCCCGTGCTGGAGCAGACCACCCAGGTCAACCTGCCCAAGGCCGCCCAGGGCGCCGGCGCGCCGCCCGACGTGAAGGCGAAGTACCTCGTCGTGACCGTGCAGGCCGGCGGGCAGCTGAGCCTCGCCGGCAAGCCGGTGACCGTGCGCGACCTCGAGGCCGAGTTCGCGCGCGTGGCCGCCTTGCCCGAGGCCGAGCAACCCATCGTGCGCGTCCGCGGCGAGGCCGCCGCCACGCTCCAGCAGCTGATGGACGTCTTCTCCGCGGCCAAGTCGAAGGGCCTCGGCAAGGTCGCCATCGACACCGAGGTGCGCTGAGGCCATGTCCGGGGCGTCGCGAGGCTGGGTCGGTTCGGTGCTCCTCCACGTCGCGGTGGTCGGCCTCTTCGTCGGCGCCTCCTGGTGGGCCAGCCGCGGGGGCGAGTCCCTCGAGCCCGTCGACCCCCTGATCGTCGACCTGAACGGCATCCCCGGCCGCCGCCCCGGCGAGGTCGGCAAGAAGGAGGGCGTCGCCCGCGGCAGCGAGAGCGGCAGCCGGCTCTTCAAGGGCAAGCCGGTCGACGTCGACAAGATCCGCCGCCAGGAGCGCGAGGAACGCGAGCAGGCCTCCGCAACCGGCGGCTCCTCCTCGTCCCGCCGCGGATCCACCTCGGCGAGCAACCGCCGCGAGTCCCTCGACGACTTCATGAAGGGCAGGGGCCAGGGCCGATCCCAGGGCGTCGCCACCGGAGGCGTCGCCGGCGTCGCGCTCGGTCGCTCCCACGGTACCGGCGAGAACGGCGGCGACGGCGGCACCGCCTCCGCCCAGCAGCTTTACGCCGGCGAGGTGCTGGCCCGTTTCCGGGACGCGTGGATGGACCTCGTGGCCGCGGAGGGCGAGGATCTCGGCGAGGTCGTCTGCGGCGTGAAGGTGGCGGTGACCGCCTCGGGCAGCGTGAGCTTCGCCGGGTGGCTGACCGAGCCCCGGTCGTCCAAGGCCTCGGCCTTGGTCCGCCGGGCGGTCGCCAAGATCGGCAACTGCGGCCCCCCTCCCGATGGCAAGGCCTTCACCATCGAGTTCAGCCGGGTGACCGCCACGGAGTGAGCGGCTGCGGTCTTCGCCAACCCACGCGCAGGTTCCACGCTCCCTCGGGGGCCTTTTCCGTCGCCGCTTGCCAAGCGGCCCTCGCGCGGTTCCCCTGCCCGGGTGGAGATCCTCGTCCTCGGCTGCGGCACCTCCCAGGGCGTCCCCCTGGTGGCCCACGACAACCCAGGCTGGGACCGCGGCGAGCCGCGCAACTGGCGCACGCGCTCGAGCGTCCACGTCGTCATCGAGGGCCACCACGTCCAGGTCGACACCGGCCCGGAGTTCCGCATGCAGTGCCTCTCGCACGCGGTCGACGAGGTCGACACCGTCATTCTCACCCACGGCCACGCCGACCATATCCTCGGCATGGACGACCTCCGGCAGTTCTGCCACGCGCGCGGCGGCGCCGCCATCCCCGTCTACTCCACCGAGGAGGGGCTCGACCGCATCCGCACCATCTTCCCCTACGCCATCGGCAAGACCAAGGTCGACGGCTACGTGAACCTCGACCTCCGGGACATGCCCGAGGCGCTCACCCTACCCGGCGGCGGCATCGTCCGCAGCACCCTCCTCCCGCACGGCGTCGACGTCCTCGGCCTCGTCTTCGAGGAGCCCTCGACGGGCGCGCGCTTCGCCTACTACACCGACTGCAAGCGCGTCCCTCCCGCCGCCCGCGAGCTGGCGCGCGGGGTGGATGTCGCGATCCTCGACGGCCTCCGGCCCGAGTGGCATCCGACCCACATGACGGTCGACGAGGCGTGCGAGGCGGCGGAGGGCATCGGGGCGGGCATGACCTACCTCACGCACATGACCTACCAGGTGGACTATGCCACCTACAGCCGGAAGCTGGAGGCGACGCACCCGCGCGTGCGCCTCGCCCACGACGGCCTGCGCCTGAAGCTCGACCGCCGCGTCGCCTGAACGCCGAGCCGGCCGCAGGTCACTTGCTGGTCTCGATCCAGCGGCGCAGGGTCTCGAGCTCGGCCGCGGTCAGCGGCTGGGCCTTGCTCTTGCGCGGGGGCATCGCGAGGTCGTCCGTGCGGTTCGCCTTCGACAGCAGGTAGAGCGAGCTCTCCATCGGCTTGCCCCAGGTGATGCCGGCGCCCTGCTCCTTGCCGCCCTTCTCGAGCTCGGCGATCGAGGTCGCGCGATAGCCGCCGCGGGCGCGCACCTTGCCCTGGGCGTCCTTGCCGCCGTGGCACCCGACGCAGGAGCGCTCCATCAGGGGCTTGATCTCCTTCTCGTACATCGCCTTGCGGTCGGGCGCGGCGGGCGTCTCGGCGTGGGCGGCCGCGGCGAGGAGGACGGGAAGGAGGAGGCGGGTCATATCCTTGGAACAGCGGGGAAGGCGAAGGGTTTCAGGCCTCGCCCTCGACGAAGGGCTCGACCGCCGCCCGGAGACGGTCCGGCACCAAGGCCACGAGCCGCACCCCGTCGTCCGTCGCCTCCTCCGAGACCACCCCGGCGGCGGCGTGGAGCCGGCCCACGAGCTCGTAGCGGTCGTGCGGGATGAGGAGGCGGAGGCGTCGGTCGCCCTTGGCCGCCAGGCGGTCCAGCTCGGCCAGCAGCTCGGGGATGCCCTCGCCGGTGACGGCGCTGACCGCGATCGAGCCGGGATGGCGGGCGAGGGCCTCGGCCAGCCCGAGGGGGTCGGGGATGAGGTCGCGCTTGTTCAGGACGGTGAGCACGGGGCGCTCGCCGGCCCCGACCTCGCGCAGGACGCGGAGGGTGGTCTCGGCGTGCGCGTCGCGGTCGGGCGAGGCGGCGTCGACGACGTGCAGGAGGACGTCGGCCTGGACCGACTCCTCGAGCGTGGCCTTGAAGGCCTCGACCAGCCGGTGCGGGAGGCGGCGCACGAACCCGACCGTGTCCGTCAGGAGCAGGGCGCGCCCGGAGGGCAGGGCGAGGCGGCGCGTCGTCGGGTCGAGCGTCGCGAACAGCCGGTCGGCCGCGAGCACCTCCGAGCCGGTCAGGCGGTTGAGGAGCGAGGACTTGCCCGCGTTGGTGTAGCCGACGATGGCGAAGGTGGGCAGGGGGACGCGCTGGCGGCGCTTGCGCTGGGTGGCGCGGGTGCGGACGACCTCCTCCAGCTCGCGGCGGACCTTGGCGATCTTGTCGCGGATGCCGCGCTGGTCCATCTCGAGCTGGGTCTCCCCCGCGTCGCGCTGCATCGCCCCGCCGCCGCGCTGGCGGTCGAGGTGGGACCACAGCCGCTTGAGCCGGGGCAGCTGCTGCTGGAGGCGCGCCAGCTCGACCTGCAGCACGGCCTCCTTGGTCGTCGCGCGCGCGGCGAAGATGTCGAGGATGACCTCCTGGCGGTCGATGACGCGCAGGCCGGGCGCGTCCTTCTCCCAGTTGCGCTGCTGGGCGGGCGAGAGCTCGTCGTCGAAGATGACGAGGCCGCAGTCGAGCCCCTTGGCCAGGGCCGCGATCTCCTCCATCTTGCCGGTGCCGACGAGGTGCCGCGGGTGCTCCTCGCGCAGGCGGACGAGCGTCTCGCCGCGGATCTCCACGCCGAGGTTCGCCACCAGCTCGCGCAGCTCGTCGAGCAGGCTCCGCGCCTCGCGCGGGTCCTGCTCCGGGCGCTGGAGGCCGACGAGGAAGGCGCGGTTGAGGCGCTCGCGGACCTTCGGGTCCTGCGGGTCGACGGGCGCCTGGAGGGGCTGGGCGGCGGTCTTGGCCAAGGTCAGCTCCTCCGGTCGACCAGCGAGCGGCCGAGCTCGGCCAGGAAATCCGGGCGCAGGCCCGCCTCGGCCAGCCCGCGGACATAGGCCTCGGTCAAGGCGCGCAGCTCCGCGCGCGCGGCCTCGGCGCCCTCGAGTCCGTGGAGGGTCAACTTGCCCTTGGCGGCGTCGGTGCCGGCGGGCTTGCCGAGCAGGGCGGCGTCGCCCTCGAGGTCGAGGAGGTCGTCCGCCACCTGGAAGGCGCGCCCGAGCGCGTCGCCCGCCGCGGCGAGGGCGCCGTCGTCGCGCTTGCCCGCGACCCGGGCGCCCATGAGCAGGGAGGCGGCGATCATCGCGGCCGTCTTGCCGCGTTGGATGACGTCGAGCCGGGCGCGGGAGGCGCCGCCGGCGAGCCCGATCGTGTCCTCCATCTGCCCGCCGACGAGCCGGGAGGGGCCGGCGGCGGCGGCCAGCAGCGCGGTGAGGTCGCGCGCGGTCTCCGGCTCATGGTCCGCGGTCAGGGCGAAGGCGTGGGCGAGCAGCCCGTCGCCGGCGAGGACGGCGGTGGCCTGGTCGAAGGCGACGTGCACCGTCGGCTTGCCGCGGCGCGTGGCCGCGTCGTCCATGCAGGGCAGGTCGTCGTGGATGAGCGAGTAGGTGTGGACGCACTCCAGGGCCGCCGCGGCGCGCCCGGCCTCGGCCGCGGCGCCCGGCCGGACCGCCTCGGCGGCGGCCAGGCAGAGCAGGGGACGCAGGCGCTTGCCGCCCGCGTCCAGCGCGTGGCGCATGGCGGCGTCGAGCCGCGGGGAGACGTCGGCCGCGCGGGGCGCGTGGCGGCGCAGGGCCTCGTCGGCCAGCGCCAGCAGGCGCGCGCGCTCGGCGGCGAAGGTCCCGCTCATGCGCCGGTCCCCTTGCGGTAGAAGGCGGCGGTCTTGCCGACCGAGCCGACGAGGGCGCTCGAGGTGCGGTCGGCGAGGTCGGCCGCCTGCGCGGCGATCGCCTCGCGGTCGCCGGTGAAGCGGACCTTCACGAGGTCGGCGCGGCGGAACGCGTCCTCGAGCAGCTTGGCGATGGCGGGCGTGACGCCCTCCTTGCCGACGAAGACCTTCGCCTCCAGGGTCTGGGCGAGGCCGCGGAGGTGGGACTTCTGGGCGCCGGTGAGCTCGGGTGACATCACCGCATAGGGAATCGCCAAACGGCCGCGGGATAAAGGTCAAACATGCCCCGAATCGCCCCGGAGGGCCCGTCCCGTGGGGGTGTCGGCCCGGGCGAGGGCCTCCGCGGTGCCGGAATGGACCAGCGCGCCGCCCTCGGGGCCGCCCCCGGGCCCGAGCTCGAGGGTCCAGTCGGCCGCCCGGATGACGTCGGTGTGGTGCTCGATGACGAGCAGGGTCGCCCCGGCGTCGCGGAGGCGGAAGAGCAGCTGCATGAGGCGGACGACGTCGTCCGAGGACAGGCCCGTGGTCGGCTCGTCGAGGATGTAGAGCCTCCCCGCGTGCTCCCGGCGCGCGAGGTCCGCCGCCAGCTTCAGGCGCTGGGCCTCGCCCCCGGAGAGCGTGGTGGCGGGCTGGCCGAGCCGGAGGTAGCCCAGTCCGACCTCCTCGAGCGTGCGCAGCCGCTCGGCCAGGCGGGGCTGG
Organism: uncultured Opitutia bacterium; assembly: GCA_903868455.1. Taxonomy (GTDB): domain Bacteria; phylum Verrucomicrobiota; class Verrucomicrobiia; order Opitutales; family UBA953; genus UBA8828. Next base: position 7,270 of record CAIPVK010000132.1, on the reverse strand, counting down.
GTGCGGAAGACCGCGAGGGCGTCGCGCACGGAGAGCGCGAGCGCGTCGGCCACGCTCAGGCCCTTGAAGCGGACCTCCAGGGTCTCGCGGTTGAAGCGCCGCCCTTGGCAGGACGGGCAGGTCACGAAGGCCTCCCCGAGGAACTGCATGTCGAGCGCCACCGCGCCCTCGCCCGCGCAGGCCTCGCAACGGCCGCCGCGGACGTTCGCGCTGAAGCGGCCCGGGCCGTAGCCGCGAGCGCGCGCCAGCGGCGTCGCCGCCCAGAGCTCGCGCAGGAGGTCGAGGATGCCGGTGAAGGTGGCGGGGTTCGAGCGCGGGCTGCGCCCGATGGGCTCCTGGTCGACCAGCGTGTAGGCGTCGAAGCGGTCGAGTCCCTCGATGCCGCGGTGCCGGCCGGGCACCACGCGCGCGCCGTTGATCCGCCGCGCCGCCGCGGCGCCGAGGATGTCGAGCGCGAGCGTGCTCTTGCCGGAGCCGGAGACGCCGCAGAGGACGGTCAGGCGCCCGACGGGCAGGGCGACGTCGATATCCCTCAGGTTGTGCTCGTGCGCCCCGCGGATCCTCAGCCAATCCTTGGGCGGCCCCATGGGGTGGGCCGGCTCGGGCAGGGCGCGCCCCGCCAGCCAGTCGCCGGCGCGCGAGCCCCCGGCCTTCGCGGCCTCGACCGCGCCCTCGAAGACGACCCGGCCGCCCTCCTCGCCGGCGCCCGGTCCCATCTCGACGAGATGGTCGGCCGCGGCCACGAGGTCGCGGTCGTGCTCGACGACCACGAGCGTGTTGCCGAGGTCGCGCAGCCCGCGCAGCGAGCCGAGCAGCCGGCCGTGGTCGCCCGGGTGGAGGCCGATGCTCGGCTCGTCGAGCACGTAGGTCACGCCGACCAGGCCGAGGCCGAGCTGGGAGGCGAGGCGCACGCGCTGGGCCTCGCCGCCGGAGAGCGAGCCGAACTCGCGGTCGAGCGTCAGGTAGCCGAGTCCCGCGTCGACTAGGAACCCGAGCCGGGTCTCGAGCCCGCGTCGCGCCTCCTCCGCCGGCGCCACCGCCGGGTCCGAGGCCAGCGCGCGGACGGCCGCCAGCGCCTCGGGGATGCGCCGCGCCATGAAGGCCGCGAGGTCCAGCCCGCCGAGGCGCACCGAGCGCGCCTGGGGCGAGAGGCGCGCGCCGCCGCAGGCCGCGCAGGTCGAGCCGCTCTGATAGGCGAGCAGGCGCTGGCGAAGGGACTCGCCCGTGGTCGTCCGGAAGGCCTCGGCGAGCTCGGCGAACATCCCGCGCCACGTCGTCTCGATCGCCTTGCGGCCCTTGGGCGGCGGCAGCAGGAAGCGGCGCTCGCCCGCGCCGTGGAGCAGGGCCGCGCGCGTCGCCGCGGGCAGGCGCTCCCAGGGCGCCTTGGGGTCGAAGGGCAGCTGCTCGGCCAAGGCGCGCAGCAGCGCGTTGCGGTGGATGAGCGTCTTGCGCGTGCCGAGGCGCCAGGGCTTGACCGCGCCGTCCGCGACCGCGAGCGCGGCGTCGGGCACCGCCAGCGCCTCCTGGAAGGCGAGCACCTTGCCGAGGCCGTCGCACGCGGGGCAGGCGCCGCGCGGGTGGTTCGGCGAGAGCTCGCGCGGGCTGAGCGGCTCGTGCACCTCGCCGCAGGTGGCGCAGGCGAGGTCGAGCGACATCGCGGTCTCGCGCCACGCGCCGCCCTCCTCGACCAGGGCGACGCAGCGGCGCGCGCCCTCGCGGAACGCGAGCTCGAGCGAGTCGGCGAAGCGGCTCCGCTGGTCCGGCCCCGCGACGAGGCGGTCGACGACCAATTCCAGGCGACGCTCGGCGCGTCCGGTGAGCCGCCCCTCCGCCTCCTCGGCGGTGAGGATCTCGCCGTCGAGCCGCACGCGCGCGAAGCCGCGCCGCACGGCGTCGGCCACGGCCTCGAGCAGCGCCGAGGGCTTGCCCTCGCGCGGCGCGGCGAGGAGGACGACCCGCGTGCCGGCGGGGAGCGCCAGCAGGGGCGCGAGGCAGTCGTCGAGCGAGCGCCGCCGCACGAGGCCGCCGTCCGCCGGGCAGCGCCGCTCGCCCGACACCGCCCAGAGCAGGCGGGCGTGGTCGGCGATCTCCGTCACGGTTGCCACGGTCGAGCGCGGCGTGCCGCCGCCGGAGGTGCGCTGGCCGATGGCGATGACCGGCGAGAGGCCGTGGATGAACTCGACGTCGGGGCGGGGCAGGGCCTCCAGCTGGCCGCGCGCCTTGGCGGAGAGCGACTCGAGGTACTGGCGGCTGCCCTCGGCGTGGAGGGTGTCGAAGGCGAGGGAGGATTTCCCGGACCCGCTCGGGCCGGTGACGACCGTCAGGCGGTGGCGCGGCAGGCGCACCTCGACCCCCTTGAGGTTGTGCTCGCGGGCACCCTTGATGTGGATGCAGGGGGAATCCATCGGGGGATGAACAAATGGACACCCCGGGCGGGGGCGAGCCGATTCCGGGCCGCCCTTCCGTCTTTAATTCCCCGCCGCCTTCCCTAAGCAGGGAGCGTGGAACCGCTCCGCCGTCTCCTCATCGTCCTCCTCGAGTGGGCCTCCCTCGCCCTCGGGGTCTTCGTCGCGGCCCGCTGGGGGCTGCTGACCTACAAGGACCTCCCGACCTTCGCCGCCGTCGTCCTCACGCTCGGCGTGCTCAACTCGTTCGTCCGCCCCCTCGTCCTCGGCGTCCTGCTCATCGTATCGCTGCCCATCCTCATCCTGACCCTCGGCTTCGGCTACTACCTGGTCATCCTCGCCGCCAACGGCACCGTTCTCTTCCTCGCGGACACGATCCTCGGCGCCGACTTCACCGTCCGCGCCTGGGTGCTCGCCCCGCTGACCATCAGCGTCGTCTCCTGGCTCCTCACCGCCTCCCTCGGCATCGAGCAGGTGAAGCCCTGGAAGCGGCCGCCCGCGGGCCGGAAGGACGACGCCATCGACGTCTGAGGGCCGGACTTGGCTTGCCATCCCGGCCGGGGCCGGTTTCCCCTCGGGGCGATGACGCCCGCGCTCTCCACCTGGTCCCGCAACATCGCGCCCTCGCCGACCCTCGCGGTCGACGCGAAGGCGAAGGCGCTCAAGGCCGCCGGCAAGGACGTCTGCGGCTTCGGCGCGGGCGAGCCCGACTTCGACACCCCGCAGTTCGTCAAGGACGCCTGCGCCAAGGCCCTCGCCGAGGGCCAGACCAAGTACGCCCCGACGCCCGGCATCCCCGCCCTGCGCAAGGCGATCGCCGAGTCCTACGCCGCGCGCGGCTTCGCCGGCGTGACCGAGGCCAACGTCGTCGTCTCCCCCGGCGGCAAGATGTCCTGCTACCTCGCCATCCTCGCCACGGTCAGCCCCGGCGACGAGGTCGTCATCCCCGCGCCCTTCTGGGTGAGCTACCCCGAGATGGTGAAGCTCGCCGGCGGCACGCCCCGCGTCATCGCCGCCGAGGACACCACCGGCTTCAAGGTCACCCCCGACCAGCTGCGCGCGGCCCTGACGCCCCGCACCCGGATGGTGGTCCTCAACAGCCCCTCCAACCCGACCGGCGCCGTCTACACCCGCGCCGAGCTCGAGGCCCTCGTCCGCCTCTGCGTCGAGGCCGGCGTCTGGATCCTCTCCGACGAGATCTACGAGCATCTGGTCTACGACGGCCAGACGACCTGCAGCCCCGCGACCTTCTCGCCCGAGGCCGCGCGCCTGACGATCACCGTCTCCGGCTACGCCAAGACCTACTCGATGACCGGCTGGCGCCTCGGCACCCTCGTCGCCGAGAAGTCGCTCGCCGCCGCGGTCGGCGACCTGCAGAGCCAGATCTCGTCCAACGCCACCACCTTCGCCCAGTTCGGCGCCCTCGCCGTCCACCAGCACCCCGACAAGGCCAAGGCGGCCCTCGCCGAGATGCAGGTGGCCTTCGACCGCCGCCGCCTGATGCTCTGGGAGGGCCTCAACGCCATCCCCGGCCTGAGCTGCTACCGCTCGCAGGGCGCCTTCTACCTCTTCCCCAACATCCGCGCGTTCGGCCTCTCGTCCGCGGACTTCGCCGCCCGTCTCCTCGAGGAGGAGCTCGTGGCGGTCGTCCCCGGCTCGGCCTTCGGCTCGGAGGGTTACATTCGCCTGAGCTACGCGACCTCCGACGAGGTCATCCGCAAGGGCCTCGAGCGCCTGGCGCGGTTCTGCGGGAAGCTTTCGGCCTGAGGGCCGAAAGGGCGGGGTCCGCTGAGAGGGCCTAGGGGAATAGGGGCCTAGGGGAATAGGGGGATAGGGGACCAGGGGATTGGCGGGCGTGAACTCGCTCAGCTCGTTGTCTCATCGCGACTGAGGAGCTGGAAGCGGCAGGAAGAGGCTCGAAGGGGCTAGAAGCGGCTAAAAGCAGCTAGAAGGAGTTGGAAAAAGCTGGGAAGGGCTGGGAAAGGCTGGAAAGGGCCCGGCGAGGCGGAGGATGACGAAGAGGCGGAGGAGCCGGAGGATTATCTGCCGGGGCCGAAGGCCCCTCCGCTGATCTGCGGTTACCGCTGCCACCGTTGCTACCGCTAGCACCGCTGATCCCGCTGAACCCACTCCCCACTCCCCGCTCCTCTCTCCCCGTCCTCACGCCGGCTCCACCATCACGCACGCCATCCCCGCCGCCTCGGCCGCCTCGCGGCCGCGCGGGCTGTCCTCGATCACCACGCAGTCCGCCGCCGGGATCCCGATGCGCCGAGCCGCCTCGAGGAAGAGGTCGGGATGGGGCTTCGAGCGCGGGGCGTCCTCGCAGGTCACGACCGCGTCGAAGTGCGGCTCGAGCCGGAGCTTGCGCAGCGTCACGCCGACATGGTGCCGCGTCCCGCCCGAGGCCACCGCGGTGCGCGCGCCGGCGGCGCGGACGTGGTGCAGGAGCCCCACGACCTCCGGCCGCGCCTCGACGCGGGCCTCCAGGTGCTCGGCCAGCCACTCGTCGGTGTGCGTCCGGATCAGGCCCGGGTCGAGCTCGAGGCCGTGCCGCTCGCGCAGGCGGACGCAGGTGTCCTCGGTCGACATCCCGCCCATCGAGCAGAAGAAGGCCCAGTCGAACACGAAGGGCCGGCCGAGCTGCCGGCCGATGGCATGCGTCCACGACCCGTGGTGCAGGCGCATCGTCGCGGCCAGGGTGCCGTCGCAGTCGAAGATCCAGGCCGGACGGGCGAGCAGGGCGGGATCCGTCACGCTGACCAGGGCGAGGCTCATGCGAAGTTGTCCTCCACCGGCGGGCGCAGGACGAGCTCGTGCGCCGCGGCCTCGGCGGGCAGGCGGAGCAGGCCGACGACCGCCTCGGCGACCGTCTCCGGGCGGAGGTAGTCGGCGCGGGCCTGGGCGCGGAACGGCGTGTCGATGCCGCCCGGGTAGACCGCCGTCACGTGGATGCCGAGGGGCTTGCCCTCGCGCCGCATCACCCCGGTGAGGCCGTCGAAGGCCGTCTTGGAGGCGGTGTAGCCGGCGATGCCCGCGACGGAGAACCTGGCCGCGGAGGAGACGATGTTCACGACGCGTCCGCCGCCGGAGCGGGCCATGGCGCGCCAGACCGGCTGCGTCAGGGCGAGCTGGGCGGTGCAGTTGAGGTCGAGCATCGCCGCGAAGGCCGCGAGGTCCGCCTCGCCCACCGAGGCCTTGCCGAGGTTGGCGCCGGCGTTGTTGACGAGGATGTCGACCTTCCCGAACCGCGCCAGGGCCTCCTCGGCGAAGCCCGCGGCCGCGGCGCGGTCCGTGAGGTCGAAGGCGCGCGCGAGCAGCCGGTCGGCGGGAAGCGCGAGGTCGGCGACGAGCGCGGCGAGCTTCCCGGGCGAGCGGCCGCAGACGGCCAGGCGGCAGCCCTCCGCGGCCAGCCGGAGCGCGAGGGCGCGGCCGAGGCCGGAGGTGGCGCCGGAGAGGAGGACGGCTCGGTCGCGGAGGTCGGACATGGTCAGCGGAACATGCCGGGCGGGCGGAAGCCGCCGCCCATGCCGCCCATCCCGCCCATGCGGCGCATGAGCTCCTTGCCCTTGCCGCCGCGGAGCATGCGCATCATGTCGCGCATCTGCCCGAACTGCTTGATGAGGGCGTTGACGTCGGCCACCTGGGTGCCGGAGCCGCGGGCGATGCGGGCGCGGCGCGAGGCGTTGAGCACCTCGGGCTTGCGGCGCTCGCGCGGCGTCATCGAGGTCAGGATGGCCTCGGTGCGGCGGACCATGCCCTCCTCGCGCGCGCCGACCTGCACCGAGCCCATGCCGGGCAGCATCTTGAGCATGTCGCCGAGCGGGCCCATCTGGCGCATCTGACGCATCTGGGCGAGGAAGTCGTCGAGGTCGAAGTCCCCCTTGCGCAGCTTCTCGGCGAGGCGCTCGGCCTCGCGCTGGTCGACCTTCTCCTGGGCGCGCTCGACGAGGGTGACGACGTCGCCCATGCCGAGGATGCGGCCGGCGAGGCGGTCGGGGTGGAAGACCTCGAGGTCCGCCGGCTTCTCGCCCGTGCCGAGGTAGCGGATGGGGACGCCGGTGACCTCGCGGATCGAGAGGGCGGCCCCGCCGCGCGCGTCGCCGTCGAGCTTGGTCAGGATCAGGCCGGTGAGCGGGGTGGCGGCGTGGAACTTGGCGGCGACGTCGACCGCCTGCTGGCCGAGGGCGGCGTCGGCCACGAGGAAGACCTCGTGCGGCTGCACCGCCTCGCGGATCCGCACCACCTCGGCCATGAGGTCGTCGTCCGCCTGCAGGCGGCCGGCGGTGTCGACCAGGATGGCGTCCGCCCCGCCCGCGAGCGCGGCGGCCACGCCGGCCTTCGCCAGCGCGGCGGCGTCGCGCGAGGCGCGGTCGGACCAGAAGCCGGCGCCCGCCTGGGCCGCGAGCGTCTCGAGCTGGTCGATGGCGGCGGGGCGGTGGATGTCGGCGCCGACGAGCCAGGGGCGCGAGAGGCCGGCCTTGTCGCGCAGCTGGAGGGCGAGCTTGCCCGCCGTGGTCGTCTTGCCCGAGCCGTGGAGGCCGACGAGCAGGATGCGGAGCGGGCGGGCCGGGGCGAGCTCGCGCGCGCCCTCGCCGAGCAGCCGGACGAGCTCGTCGTGGATGACCTTGACCGCCATCTGGGCGGGCGAGACCGATTCCACGACCTCCTTGCCGAGGCAGGCGGCCTTCACGCGCTCGGTGAACTCGCGGGCGACGCGGAAATGGACGTCCGCCGCCATCAGCGCCTGGCGCACCTCGGCCAGGGCGGGCTCGAGGTTCGACTCGGTGATCTTGGAAAGCCCGCGCAGGTCCCGCAGGACCTTGCCGAGGCGCTCGGTGAGGGAGGCGAACATCTGGACCCGGACT
>CAIPVK010000131.1 GCA_903868455.1 uncultured Opitutia bacterium | reverse complement strand
CGCGACTGAGCCTCCTGCCCCGCCCCCTCGCCGAGGAGATGGACTTCTGGATCCACCTGCCCGTGCTCACCGACTCGCCCGAGCTCGGGGTGCACGGGGCCGTCGCCGACGCCTCGCTCGGCAACGCCACGAACACCGCGCGCTTCGCGGGCAACCCGCGCAACGCCGCGGTGGCGGCGGTCAGCATGGCGGCCTGGCCCGCGGTCGACGGCCGGCGCGCGCTCACCCTGCTCTCCCTCGAGCGCTACCAGGTCCGCGGCGGGCCGGACTTCGACGCCGGCTGGGCGCGCTCGGAGCCGCGGCTCTACGCGAGCGCCAACCCGCTCATCCTCGACCACCTCGGCTGGCTGCGCATCCGCGCCGCGCGCGGCGAACCCGCGACGGCGCCCGAGCCCGCGCTCTTCCAGGCCGCGGCCGAGGGCGGCGCGGCGCTCGGTCCGGCGCGACCGGCCGAGGTCACGCTCGTCCGCCTCGGCGGGAGCTAGGCCGCGGCGCGGCGCAGGGTGTCGGCGCCCGCGCGGAAGGCCGCGAGCTGGAAGCGCCGGTAGAGCGGCAGGCCGAGCCAGACGAACCCACGCGTCGGGCGGACATGGCAATCGACGGCCAGCTCCAGGCGGTCGCCGGAGCGCCGCACCTCCGCGACCCATTCGCCCCGCCCGTAATGCCTCCGGGTGGTGCGATAGCCGAAGCGCGCGGACTCCGACGCCGAGTCCGCCGCCATGACCTCCACCACGGCGGGCAGGAGGAAATCGGGCAGACCCGGGAGACCTGGCAGCAGGAGTCCCAGTCCGATGCGGTCGCCGACGCGGGCCGGCCGCCCGGCCTCCTCGAAGGCCGCGCGGCGGACCAGCACGGTGGCGGGATAGAAACGGTAGCCGAGCAACGTGGCGCGCACGCGGGCGAAGGCCTCCGGCGACCAAGGGCCGAGGTCGGCGCGGTGGCGGTCGACGAAACGGGCCGTGGCGGGATCGCCGGCGTCGACCGGCGACGACGCGTCGGGCGCGGGCGCCCCGACCTGCGGCAAGGGGGCGGCCCGCGCCACCAGCAGGAGCGAGCCGGCGAGGTTGAGCGAGCCGTGGACGACCGCCATCTCGGGAATCGTCAGGTAGGACCAACCCATGAAGGTGGCGGCCGAGTAACCGGCCCCGAGCAGGATGCCGGGCAGCAGCAACGCGAGCGCGAGGGGCGCGGCGCCGCGCGGCAGGCCGGCGGCCCAGGCGAGAAAGGCCGCGGCGAGGCCGACGGCGCAGGCGACCTCCGCGGCGCCGGGCGTCATCGGCGAGGCCCGCAGGGCGAACGCGAGGGCGGTCGCGGGCGCGGCCGCGACATAGGCGAGGATGGCCGCGGAACGGAGGCGGCTCGGCGCCAAGCCGCGCTCGATGGCGGCCATCGCCAGCGGCAGGACGCCGAAGGTGACCGAGAAATGGACGGTGGTCAGCGTGGCCAGGGGATCGGGGAAACCCGCGAAGCTGCGGTCATGGCGGGACCAGACCCAGGCGGCGGCGGCGACCGAGGGCCCGGTCGCGGCGAGCGCCGCCAGCAGGCGCGGAGGCGGGGCGACGGTGTCCTCGGCGAGGAAGCGGCGCAGGCCGAGCGCGAGGAGATAGGCGGCCAGCAGGCCCGCGGGGGCGGCGACCCATGCGGCGAGCGGGCCGGGGCCGGTCGTCGCGAGCCAGAGGGACGCGAGCAACAGGGGCCAGGTGCGGCGCCGGATCCAGGCGGGACAATCCGGCTCGAGGCGCTGGGCCCACACGAGCGCGCCCCAGAGGCACAGGGCGGCGACGAGGGCGAAGGGGTCGGTGCCGGCGGGCATGCCGGCAGGATGCCGCGGCCTCGCCGCCGGTCAACGTCCCGCTCAGGCCTCCGGCGAGCCCTCGGCGACCAAGCGGGCCACGGCCTCGGCGACGGCGACGGTCGCGGGGTCGAAGCGCGCGGGCAGCGGGCTGTCGAGGTCGAGCACGCCGAGCAGCGCGCCGCCGCGCAGGAGGGGGACGACGAGCTCGCTGCGGGACGCCGAGTCGCAGGCGATATGGCCCGGGAAGGCCCCGACGTCGGGCACGTTGAGCGTGGCGCGGCGGGCGGCCGCGGCCCCGCACACGCCTCGCCCGGGCCCGATGCGCGTGCAGGCGGGCCGCCCCTGGAACGGACCGAGCACGAGCGTGTCGCCGCGCAGGAGGTAGAAGCCCGCCCAGTTCAGGCCGGGAAGGCGGTGCCAGAGGAGCGACGCGGCGTTGGCGCAGTTGGCGACGAGCGAGGGCTCGCCGGCGAGGAGCGCGGCGAGGTCGCGGGGG
>CAIPVK010000130.1 GCA_903868455.1 uncultured Opitutia bacterium | reverse complement strand
TTCGAGCGCATCTACTTCTCGCGCGGCAACGACCCCGACATCTACCGCGAGCGCAAGGCGCTGGGCGCGGCGCTGGCCGGGCCCATCCTCGAGGCGGTCGGCGGCGACCTCTCGCGGACGGTCTTCTCGTACATCCCGAACACCGCCGAGATCGCCTGGTACGGCCTGATGCAGGAGCTGCGCATGCGCCGGCGCGGCGAGGTGAGGCGCGACATCCTCGCCGCCCACCGCGAGGGGCGGCTCGACGAGGCCCTGCTCGACCGGCTCATCATGGACAACTGGCCGCGGGGCGAGAAGGTCGCGCACAAGGACGTCAAGCTGCGCACCTTCATCTCCCAGGAGCGCAGCCGCGTGCAGATGGCCTCGCACGTCTACGACATCTCCCACGGCACCGTCGCCGAGGGCGACACCCTGGTCTGCGTCGACGACTCCATCGTGCGCGGCACGACGCTCCGCCAGTCGATCCTCGCCATCCTCGCGCGCCCGAATCCCCGCCGCATCGTCATCGCCTCGACCGCGCCGCAGATCCGCTACCCGGACTGCTACGGCATCGACATGTCGGAGATGGGCAAGTTCCTCGCCTTCCAGGCGGCGGTCGCGCTCTGCCAGGACACGGGCCGCAAGGACCTGCTGCGCGAGGTCTACGAGGCGTGCGCCGCCCAGGCCGCGCGGCCCGCGGCCGAGATGGAGAACCATGTGCGCCGCATCTACGACGCGTTCGGCGACGCGCGCATCGCGGAGAAGGCGGCCGAGCTCGTCTACCCGACCCGCTCCGGCTGGAAGGGCGAGCTGAGGCTGATCTTCCAGACCATCCCCGACCTCCACCGCGCCTGCCCGGGGAGCTCGGGCGACTGGTACTTCACCGGGGATTATCCGACGCCCGGCGGCCTCGGCGTGCTCAACCGCGCCTACATGAACTTCTGGGAGAAGCGCGAGGGCCGGGCCTACTGAGCGGGCCTCAGGCCCCGTAGAGCAGGAAGGGGGCCCGGGCCGCGCGCCACGCCGCGTGCTCGGAGGACCAGCGGGCGACCATGCCCTCGACGTCCGTGCGCGCGCCGGCGGCCCGGAAGGCCTCGAAATCGGCCTCGCGCCCCCAATGCTTGATGAAGAGCTCGCGCTCGGACTTGGACGCGCGGGGGAAGGGGTTGCCGCCCCACGCGCAGGCCTGCCTGAGAAGGTGGGGGGCGAGGGCGCACGGGCGGCAGGTCGCCCAGTCGGTCACGGTGGTGTAGACGCCGGAGGTGCCGTCGGGCATCACGCGGACGTCCAGGCGCAGGCCGGGCACGCGGCCGTCGAGCGCCGCGGCGATCTCCTCGCCGCGCCGCCTCGGGTACGAGAGGAAGCGGAAGGGCATCTCCGTCCGGTTGTGGCCGTGGCGGAAGTCGCCCAGCTGGCAACCGAGGCCGGTCATGGCGTAGCCGACGGCGGCCTGGGGAGTCGGCACCATGGGCGAGGTCGGGTGCCAGCGGAGCCCGGTGGAGAGCCAGGTCATCGAGCGGCGCCAGCCGGACATGCGCACGACCTGGAGGACGCCTCGGCGGCGCTCCGCCTCGGTGAGCTCGAGCACGCCGGGCGTGCCCGCGGCCCAGCGGGCGTGCTCGCCGAGGGTCAGGCCGTGGACATAGGGCGTGGGATGGGAGCCGACGTAGCTGCGCCAGGCGGGGTCGAGCCCGGGGCCGTCGACCTTCTCGCCGCCGAGCGGGTTGGGGCGGTCGAGGACCACGACGCGGATGGGGCGTGGCGCCTTGAAGCAGGCCTCCATGACATAGCGGAGGCAGCTGACGTAGGTGTAGCTGCGGGCGCCGATGTCCTGGAGGTCGACCACCATGACATCCAGGCCCTCGAGCATCTCGGGGGTGGGGCGCCGCGTGGCCCCGTAGAGCGAGTAGGCGGGGAGGCCCGTGCGCGCGTCGCGGCCATGGCCCACCTTGACGTCGGCGAGCGCCTTGCCGTCGAAGCCGTGCTCGGGTCCGAAGAGCTTGGTCAGGCGGACGCCGGGCGCGCGCGCGAGGATGTCGACCGTGCGGCGGCCGTCGGCGGCGAGCCCCGCGGGATGGGTGAGCAGGCCGCAGCGGACGCCCCTCAGCTCGGCGAAGCCGCCGGCCTCGAGCACGTCGATGCCGAGGCGGACGCCGGGGGTCGGCGCCGCGCGGAGCGAGGCGGGGAGTCCGGCCGCGAGGGCGCCGAGGACGGCGGCGGAGAGGAAATCGCGGCGACGCATGGGGCGAGATTGGCGGCCGCGCGGCTCCCTGCGAGCCGAACCGTGCGTTCCCTCTTGAAGCGGTCGCGGCGCGCGGGCAGGTTGGGCCCATGCGCGTCGCCATCCTTGGGTCCGGCCGCGGCTCGAACGCCGAGGCCCTGCTGCGGGCGCAGGCGGAGGGGCGCCTGGGGAAGGCCCGGATCATCGGCATCTGGAGCGACCTCCCCGGGGCCGGGATCCTCGACCTCGGCCCCCGGCACGGCGTGCCCGCGACGCACCTCGACCCGGGGCCTTTCCGGACGAAGTTCTCCCCGGAGCGCGAGGCGGCCTGGGCCGAGGCGCTGAAGGCCGCGGGCGCGGAGCTGGTCGTGCTGGCCGGCTTCATGCGGGTGGTGAAGGAACCCCTGCTGTCGGCCTTCCCGCGCCGCATCATCAACCTCCACCCGACCCTGCTGCCGGCCTTCCCGGGGCTCGACGGCATCGGTCAGACCTGGCGATCGGGCGCCCCCGAGGGCGGCTGCACCGTCCATTGGGTGACGGCGGCGATCGACGCGGGGGCGCACCTCGGGCAGGCGCGCGTGCCCCGGCTGCCCGGCGACACCCCCGAGAGCTTCGCCGCGCGCGTCCACGAGGCGGAGCATCGGCTGTTGCCGGAGGTCGTCGCCCGCCTCGCCGAATCCCCCCTGCCATGATCGAGCTCCGTCAGGAAATCCCCGCCGAACTCGCCCAGCCGCTGGAGGATTGGTTCTGCGGGCTCGTGCGCTCGCCCTGGATGCTCTACCACGAGGGTCCGGGGAAGCCCCACTTCGTGATGGGCTATTTCGAGACGCGCGCGGAGGCGGAGGCGGCGTGGCGGGAGCTGAGGTCGGATTTCAAGCGCCTCCCGGAGACCTGCCCCTTGGCCGAGCTGGCCGACCGCGACTGGAAGGAGGCGTACAAGGAGCACCTCAAGCCCTGGTCCCACGGACGCCTGCACTGGGTGCCCTCGTGGATGCGCGGGACGCACGCCGTCCCGGCGGACGCGGCCGTCATCCACTTCGACGCCGGGCTGGCCTTCGGCACGGGCGACCACCCCACGACGCGCCTCTGCGCGATCCGCCTGATGGAGTTCCTGGAAGGCCGCGACCCCGCGGCGACGCGCGTGACGGACGCCGGGTGCGGCTCGGGCATCCTCGCCCTCTCGGCGGCGCGCCTGGGCTGCCGAGAGGTGGCCGCCTTCGACCGAGACCCGGAGGCCGTGCGCGTGACGGTCGAGAACCGTCGCGACAACGGCCTGCCGGAACCGGCCGTGCGCGTCGCCCACATGGGGCTCGAGGAGGGCCTCCCCTGGGCGGGACCGGCCGACGTCGTCCTGGCCAACATCATCAGCGACGTGCTGGTCATCTACGCGGACAACCTCCTCGCCTCGGTGCGGCCGGGCGGGGTTCTCGCCCTGAGCGGCATCCTCGCGCGCGAGCAGGAGACCGTCCGCCTGCGCTTCGCCGAGCGGGCCCGGCTCGCCTGGGGCGAGGGCGCGCGCGTCGACGGCCGGGTGATGGGCGAATGGTCCGACCTGGCGCTCTTCCGGCCCTGAGGCGGCTTGCCCGGCGCGGGTTTCCCCCAATCGTGTCCGGCATGGAACGCCCTGCCCTGCCCGACGGCCTCCGCTACGCCCGTATCGCGGGCGTCGTCCTCGGCGTCTTCCTCATCCTCACCGGGCTGCGGGATCTCCTCGGCATCCTGCCCCGCTGGGATCCGGCGACCGTCACCTGGCCCCGGGCCCTGCTGGCCGGCAACCTGCTCTTCGTCCTCACCGGAGGTCTCCTGCTCCTCCCCTGGGGGCGCCTCATGCTCGGCGAGGGCTGGGCGCGCTGGCTGACGCTCCTCTCGGCGGTCGCCGTGGTCTTCGCCTTCGCGATGATCAGCGAGGTCATGGCGAAGAACTACCTCGCCCAGGCCAAGGGCATGAAGGCCAAGCCTCCCATCTTCCAGGCGACGCTTCTCTTCCTCGTGATGGCGCAGCCTCCGACCGCCTGGTTCCTGCGCCGGCCCGACCTGCTGGACTGAGGCTCAGGCCGAGAGCGCGGCGTGGAGGTCGCGGGCGCGCGCGAGCGCGGCCTCCACCGTGTCGGCGAGCACCGTCACGTGGCCCATCTTGCGCCCGGGCGCGGGGCGACCCTTGCCGTAGAGATGGAGCCGGGCCGAGGGGTCGCGCGTCACGAGGGACCAATCCGGCTCGCGGCCTCCCTTCCAGAGGTCGCCGAGCAGGTTGAGCATCGCGGCGGGGCG
>CAIPVK010000129.1 GCA_903868455.1 uncultured Opitutia bacterium | reverse complement strand
GTGGCGTCCTCGGGGTCGAGCCGCTCGATCTCCTTCACGATCTCGCCGAACTGGCCGCGGGCGAGGCCGAGGTCGATGGCGGCCAGCGCGCGGCCGAGCGCGTCGGCCTTCTCCTTGCCCTGCAGCTTCCCCGCCTCGTCGAGCGCCGCCTTCATGCGGGCGCGCGCGGCCGTAGCGGCCCCGACCTTGGCGGCGAGCGCCGCGGCGTCCGCGACCTCGGCGGCGGGGATGTAGGCGTGGACGCGCCCGCGCTCGTCGGCGAGCGCGAGGCCGGGGAGGTTCCACGGGCGGAAGCCGAAGCCCTTGTTACGCTCGACGAGCGCCTTGCCGGGCTCGTCGGGCGACTCGGGGTTGTCGACGACGACGCCGACGTGCCCCGGGGCGAGGGCGGCGTCGGCCTTGGCGAGCAGCTCGCGAAAGGGCGCCGAGCGGTGCGACCAGTCGGAGCCGTCGAGCAGGACGGCGACGTCCTTGCCCTCGGCCTTGGCGCGCTCGGCGGCGGCCGGCCAGTCGGGCGGCGTGCCCTGGGCGGGCGCGGACGCGGCGAGGGCGAGGAGAAGCAGGGCGAGGCGGCTCATTGGGCGCGGATGAGGAAGCTGCGGAGGTGGAGGAAGTCGCCGTCGTCGTTGAGGGCGACCAGGCGCACCCAGCGGGCGCGCTTGCCCGCGACGTCGGGTTTCCAGACGTCGGGGCAGTTGTCGGTCTGGGCGACGTCGAACCACGTGGCGCCGTCGGTCGAGACCTGGATCTTGGCCCGGCGCAGCCGGTGCTCGTTGCCGCGGACCTTCTCGACCGCCACGGAGGCGAGCGTCACGGCCTGCTCGAGCTGGACGGTGAGGGAGGGCTCCTTCTCGCGGTCCGTGTGGCACTGGCCGCCGTTGCCGTCGATGATCCCGAGGTGCGACCACGGTTGGTCCCACTGGCTCGTGGTGCTCAGCCACATCACCCCGCGGTCCGAGACCAGGCGGCCGGGGCCGGAGAGGTCGCCGCGCGGGTCGCCGTGGCGGTTGGCGAACTTGGCGCCCGCCTGGGCGGCGAGGCGGAAGGCCTCGGGCGAGCGGGCGGACTCGGCGGCGAGGATGGCGGACTTGGTGATGTCGCGCAGGGAGTCGTCGGAGAGCCCGCCGCCCGACGCGCGCAGGCGGATGACCTCGCCGAGGGCCTTGGTCATGAGCGGGACGCCGTCCGTGTCCTTGCCCAGGTTCTTCGTGCCCCAGGCCATCAGCTGGCCGAAGAAGTGGCGGTTGTCGGCGTGCAGCGCCAGCGTGCGGTTGAAGAGGCGCGCGCGGTCGCGCGGCTCGAACCACCTGGAGTGACGCGCGAGGATGTCGGCGGGCATGTCCCACGACCAGCTCTGCAGGCCCTTGCCGATGGCCTCCTGGAACTCGAGCGCGAGCCGCATGCGGCGGTCGGTGTCCGCGCCCTCGATCAGCTTGCCCTCGAACTTGGCGAGGACCTCGCCGGCGGGGTAGGCGAGCCCGTTGAAGGCGGCGACGAGCTCGCGGTAGACCTTGAGCCAGGCCTCGCTCCCGGTGCCGGTCGCGAGGAGGGCGTCGACGCGCTCGCGCCACGCGGGGATGAAGGCCGGCGTCGCGGCGGTCGCGAGGGCGAGGGCCTCGAGGCGGCGCTGCGACGTCCCGGGCAGGCGCGCCTGCCAGAGGTGGCGCTTGGCCGCGGCCGCCTTGGCGTCGTCGGCGAAGGCCGCCTCGAGCGCGAGCACGTGGGCGTAGTTCCAACCCCAGGGGGAGAAGTGCGGGCTGCCGTCGGGCCCGCCGAAGCCGCCGACCCACTTGCCGCGGGCGTGGCGCACGGCGTAGGCGCAGTGGCCGGGCTGGCCGCAGGTGTAGGCGGGCACCCCGCGGGCGCGGGCGGCGACGGCGCCGAAGTGCGAGAGCGAGCCGCAGACGCCGCCCTGGCGCCACAGGCTCTCGGACCAGTTGAGGTGCTCGCGCCCGGGCACGTAGAAGAGCGGGCCCTGGATGGACTCTCCGAAGGCGCTCGCGCCCTGGTAGCGGATGGCCCAGCAGGCGTCGG
Source organism: uncultured Opitutia bacterium (assembly GCA_903868455.1). Taxonomy (GTDB): domain Bacteria; phylum Verrucomicrobiota; class Verrucomicrobiia; order Opitutales; family UBA953; genus UBA8828. Next base: position 2,379 of record CAIPVK010000129.1, on the reverse strand, counting down.
TCAGGCGGGCGAGGGGGACGTTCAGGTTCTGCTGCATCCAGGCCAGCGCCTGCTCGTCGGTCCGCGACGAGACCACGAAGGTGAGCTCCCACGCGCGCAGCGTGCCGAACATCTTGTGCAGCTTCCCGGCGTCCTGCGCCTCGCGGTAGAAGCGGAAGCGCGCCTCGGGCGTCGAGGGGAAGCGCGGCGCCGCGGCCATCCGGGTCATCTCCTCGGCGTAGGGCGAGGACGTGTAGGTGATCGCGACCGCCGCCATCAGCTCGCGGGCGTGGGCGGACGCGCCCGGCTCGACCGCGTGGAGGCGGCGAAGGACGTCCAGGCCCGCGGGCTTCGGGTCGAAGCCCGTCCCGAGGTAGGCCTCCATCCACGCCGTGTCGGCGAGAAAGGCCTTGAGGAACGCGGGGCCGCCGTCCTTCGAGAGCACCTCCTTCACGGCGTCGTCGCCCGACACGCGCAGGACCTCGTGGACCGCCAGGGCCCGGCGGTAGGCGGGATCGGACAGCGCCTCGCGGAGGCCGAGGGCGGCCTCGCCGGCGGACGTCGCCTCGAGCGCCACGGCGCGGATCGCCGCGGGGTCCTTCGAGCCGACGGCTCCCGCGTAGGGGTCGCGAAGGAGGAGGAAGCCGAGGGCCCCCGCCACGAGGAGCGCGAAGGCGAGCGTCAGTTTCAGGCGCATGACGCGCCCGATGCTTGCGCCGCCCCCGCCGCAGGCAAGCGCCGTCCGCCCCAAGGTAGGGACGCCTCACCGAGGCGTCCGAATGTCGGCCCGCTCGGTGAGCGGGCCCTACCCAAGGCGATCGCCCTGCGCCCTGAGGTAGGGACGCCTCTCCGAGGCGTCCGCCGGCCCTACCCAAGTCGCTCGCCCTGCGCCCTAAGGTAGGGACGCCTCTCCGAGGCGTCCGCCGGCCTCACCGAGGCGTCCGCCTGCTCTCAGCGGCGCGGTCGCCGCGGCCAGAAGGCCGGGACGCGTCCCTGGTAGGTCCGGTAGGCCTCGCCCTTGGACTTAAGGAGCTGCGCCTCTGTCAGGGGGATGCCTGTGACGTGGTTGACGAGGTACCAGATGCCGCCCGCGCAGGCCAGGCCGGGGAGGCCGAGGAGGGTCGGCGTGAAGCTGAGGGCGGCGAAGCCGAGCCAGATCAGGAACTCCCCGAGGTAGTTGGGGTGGCGGGTCCAGGCCCAGAGGCCGACGTCGCAGACCTTGCCGCGGTTGGCGGGGTCGGCCTTGAAGGCCCGCAGCTGGGCGTCGCCCCGCGCCTCGATGGCCAGGCCGGTGGCGAAGAGCAGGAGCCCGGCCCAATGGACCGGTCCCGCCGGCGCGCGACCGCCGTCGGCCGCCGCGCTGACGAAGGGTAGGAGGAGGATGGCGAGGGCGATGGCCTGCTGGAGGTAGAAGATCGCCATCTTCCAGGGCATCTTGGCGCCGTGCTGCTCGCGCATCCGCTGGTAACGCCCGTCCTCCTGGTCGAGGTGGCCGAGGATGCGGACGGCGAGGTGCGTGCCGAGGCGGAGGCTCCAGAGCGTCATCGCCGCCGCCAGCCAGACGACGGGATTCGTCGTCCACTCGGACACGACCAACCCCATCGCCCCCGGCGCCAGCGCGAAGGTCAGGCCGATGGCGAGGGCGAAGCCGTAGGACCAGGCGACGTCGACGATCGACCAGTTGTCCATGAGCTTCGCGACGATCCAGGTGAGGACCATCAGCGCGAGCGCCGGCAGCACGGCCACCAGCACCGTCAGCCAGGCGAGGTTGAAGAGGAGGTCGTTCATGGCTTGGGGGAAAGTCGGCGGAAGACGGGGAGGAGCGTCCGGCGCACCACCCATCCTGCGGGAATCGCGACCAAGGTCCAGCCGAGGAGCCCATGCAACCCCGCCAGCCCGTAGTCCGCCAGGAAGGTCGCGGGCGATTCCCAGAAGCGCTCGACGATCACGGCGGGATTGAGCGGGGTCTCGGTCGCGCCCGTGAGGGCCTCGCCGAGGCGGACGAGGGGGACGATCAAGGCCAGCTGCACGGGGAAGAGCAGGTAGTTCGCCGCCTGGATCGCCACGTGGTTCAGGCGCAGCAGCCGCCCCGCCAGCGCGCCCGCCGCCGTGGTCAGGCCGAGGAAGGGCAGGATGCCGATGGCCCCGCCCACGGCGACCGACGTCGCCAAGCCCTCGGGCGTCGCGCCCTGCCGCAGCTCGGCGACCAGCGGGTCGCCCACGCGGCGCCGGAGCCAGTCGCCGACCCGGCTCATCTCAGGCCGCCTTGCGGGTGAAGAAGACCTTGCCGAGGTCCGTCTCGCCGGGCGACGCGCGCAGGGCGAGCAGCAGGTAGGCCGCGATGGCGAAGTTCCCCAGCAGCATCAGGCCGACGAACCAGCCGAGGCGCGCGGCGAGCGT